>CAZVAO010000015.1:17974-27714 GCA_964625175.1 uncultured Clostridiaceae bacterium | reverse complement strand
TAATGACCGCAGCAGCAAAAAGTTCTCCAAGCCTGAAATTCATAAAACTGGTGTAAGGAATATTACAATGTTCATAGTCGAAAAGTCGCTGGATCAGGCTTTTATCTTGGGTAGAGTAATCGAAAGAGTGGTAGCCCAATAAATCTACTTTAGTGTTTAAACCGTGTCCAGCAATCTTAACCAAAGCTGTGTCGATGCCGTCAGCAGAAGTTCCTGACATCAGTCCCATTGCTAAGCGATAGGGCTTCTTGCGCATAGTTATAATTCGTTGCACAAAATTCGCCTCCTTTGAGAGGGTATAAGCTAATACTGAAACGTCGATTAATGCCTAATAGTATATCATGGTCGCCTATTTCGAACAATACAGGTAACTAATTGTGTAAGATATGTTATGATAGAGGTGTTAGCTAGAGTGGGGGAAATCCTAGAAGTCATAGCTAATCATTGGGTAAAATAATTCGTCATATAAAAAGGAGGATAACGAGTGAAAATTGAAATTTTAGGAACAGGTTGTAATAAGTGCAAGCGCACTTATGAGCGCGTTAATAAGGCTTTAGAAGTAACTGGTGTAACTGCTGAAGTCATTAAAGTGGAAGACCTTGCAGAAATCATGGCTTATGGGGTGATGAAAACACCGGCGTTAGCTATAGATGGCGAGATTAAGATTGTGGGGAAGGTGCCCAGTTTAGACGAAATCACAGCCTTAATTTCGTAGAATCCCAGAAATAGGTGATCTCTGTGTTACTGCACTTATTTTTAACATTCGACATACTAGTTGTATTGCCTCATATGAAAAATAAGTTTGTTCCTTGACCTCACCACATGTTTTCTGAAATTCTATGTGCTAAGTATAAAAACACTTACTCAGCATACTCAATGTATAGCTTTATTTTGTGTTTTTACTCGCGCCTAGAATGTTGCCGCATTTCTGAAATTCTACAGTTTACAGATATATTTAAGAGGCTGCCATGCTGGAAGCCTCTTTAGTTTTCTAAATATGCTGTTTTTAAAAGTGGGAGCTTGTCTAAAGTTGGAGGTTAGCGGTGAATGCCCGACTGAGGATTTACATTCACAGCCTGCCAATTTGCTAAACAAACCTCAAACGCTAGCCCCTAAAACCTGGTTTAATCGGTAAGACCACTTTTTCCAGAGCGAGCATCTGCTGCTTGAGGGTTAAGCCGCCTTTTGCTGAGAATCCACCCGCACCCGTGCGCGCTAAAACGCGATGTCAGGGTACAAAAAGAGGAATTTGATTGCGCGCCATAACTTGTCCGATAGCCCGCGCCGCTTTTGGCTTACCTATTGTCAGTGCGACTTCTCCATAAGTACACGTTGACCCCCAAGCGCAGTTGTGCTGAAGATACGTCATCACTTGGCTAGTGAATTGGGGAAAGGCTGTGAGTGCCAAGGTCAAATCACTAAAACTAACGGGCTCTCCCGCTGCATATTGTTGAAGCTTAGAGCTGAGTTGGGGCCATCCACGCTGAAGCGCTCCCCTGGGAATTATTCCATCGAGCGAAGCATAAAAAATCTGATGATTCTCATAATAACCGACTGTGAACATCCCCCAAGGCATATTCTCAAGCAAGTAGTAGGACTTAGGCATTTTCGCGTTCTTCAGCCGCAATTTGGCGGATACAGTCCAGTGCATATTGGATATCTTCTAAAGTATTAGACCAACCAATACTCAAGCGAATCCCACCATGTGGATACGATCCAATCGTTTGGTGGGAGAGTGGAGAACAATGGATTCCTGACCGAGTCATAATACCGAAGCGGTCGTCGAGGATCAAGCTGGCCATGCCCATATCTAAGCCTTCAATAGCTATTAATAGTGTAGGAACCTGCTGTTCCAGTGATCGAGCGCGCCATACCGTAACGCCTTCTATAGTTTCTAGACCTGCTACTAGGACTTTAAGCAGTTGGTGTTCGTGATTGCGGATGGTTGCTAGCCCCTGATCTAAAAGGTATTGAATCCCCGCACCGAGTCCAGCAATACCCGGGGTATTCGTTGTCCCACTCTCGAATTTCTCAGGCATTTTTTCGGGTTGGAGTTCGTAATCGGAATGGCTACCAGTTCCTCCAGCAATAATAGGGCGGATCGCCTGTGATGCTCTAGTACTCAGGATCATTCCCCCTGTGCCAGGTGGCCCCAGAAGTGCTTTGTGTCCTGTAAAGGCCAGCACATCGAGTTTCAACTCGTTAAAATCAATATCACAATAGCCAGCAGTTTGAGCGCAATCGACAATTAAGAAAACATGATGGCGTTGAGCAATTGCTGAGATTTTATCTAATGGTAAAATGGTTCCTATTGTATTTGAACCGTGATTTATAGCGATTACGCGCGTTTGGGGTTTAATCTGGGATTCAAGCTCAGCTAAATCTATTTCACCATAGCGATTTGCTTGGAGCCAAGTAATATCTACACCCCGTTCAAGACTTAGGGAACGCAAAGGCCGTGACATCGCGTTATGTTCCATGGATGTTGTAATGACATGGTCTCCAGTCTGTAGAAGGCCACGCAAGCACATGTTTATCGACCATGTAATCCCAGGTGTAAAGACAACCTGTCGGACATCAGGCACATTGAATAATTGGGCAACTAGCTTTCGAGAATTCAAAACAATGCGTCCGGCTTGTAGAGCGTCACGGTAACTCCCGCGTCCAGGACTACAGCCATTATTCTTCATGGTATCCATAATCGCTTCATAAACTTGAGGCGGTTTATAGCGCGTTGTAGAGGCGTGATCTAAATAGCATTTGGGCATTATAGGGTCCTCCCAAGGTAGATTCGTTAAAGATATTTGGTGTTTTTGAGACAGAAAATACCCTAATAAGTATAACATAAACTAATTTTAACGACTAATAAATTTGATGCCACAGCCCTTACAGGGGATTCAAAATCAGTTCAGCTCATTATCGATTATAGCGATTATAGGCAAATGGAAGCTTCATTATAGCAGAAAATTTCAGGTCTAGTCAGGTGTAGGTGATTATGCTATTATAGTGCTATGTCTAATAGGGAAGTGATATTTATGAAATCAAAAGGAATAATTGTTTTACTATGTGCGATGTTAATCCTCACTTTGGCAGCTTGTGAGGAGAAGGTAGTCCCTACTCCAGAACCAACAGACGTGATTGCTACAGTCAATGGGGTAGAGATTGTTTATGCGGATTTTGCAGAAAAATACCAAGAAACTTTAGATTATTATAGAGCCTCTGTTGAGGGCGATGTTTTGCAGGATGAAGAAGTTTATTTAAAGAATAGTGTGTTGGATTTTTTAATCGATAACGAGGTATTAATTCAAGCTGCTAATTCTGATGATTATGAACCGGACGAAGACGCTGTATCGGCCGCCTATGATGACCTTGTTGCCTCCTATGAAGATGAGGCCGCCTATCAAGCCGCTCTAGAGGACAATAATACGACAGCAGAAGAGGTTCGTGAAAGTTTAAAGACTCAAGACAATATTGACTATTATTTGAACACTTATGCGACAGATCACGACATGTTAAAAGATTTAGTTGTGACAGAAAAGGAAATCGAGGATCGTTTCTTACAGTATGTTGTTGATACCAACCGACAAGATCTGACTTTGGATGATTTGCACGATTATCTAGCGAATATGATTCAGGATGAAAAGATGCGTGCGGTTGTCAGCGAAATCGTTGATATTTTATCCGCAGATGCTGATATTGAGAAATTAATCACCTTTAAGTAAACGTGATTTAACACGATTTAGATGATGGGGCCGCCGCGAGGCGGCTTTGTACTATCTGGTAATGAGGAGGGAAACACATGATTTGTGAGTTTAAGATGGCAAAAGGGAACGAAAAGTTAACCATGAGGATTGCTCAGCATAACATACTTGGGGTTATTGAACAGCAATACCTACCCGTGTTGGAGCATCCGCTAGCAGCGATTGAACAAGCGATAAAGAGTCCGATAGAAACGCCGCCTTTACTAGAACTGTTACAAAGAAAACAGCCGCAATCAGTTGCCATTGTCGTCAATGATGTTACGCGGCCAACACCCTATCAGCTGATGCTTCCTCCTTTGCTTGCAACGTTGCGGGCGGTGGGGATTCGAGATGATCAAATAACCCTGGTAATCGCAACAGGTATTCATCGGCCTAATACAAGAGCCGAAAATGAGAGAATATTTGGCAGGGAGATTGTTGAGCGGCTGCGACTTATTAGTCATAATCCCGATGATGATTTAGTGAATTGTGGTGTCCTTAGTGACGGTCAGGAACTTTTCCTCAATAAATGGGTTGCGAATGCAGATTTCATTATCAATACAGGTCTGATTACACTTCACTATTTTGCAGGCTTTTCTGGAGGACGCAAGTCAACGCTTCCAGGGGTCGCTTCACGGGAAATGATTGAATACAATCATTCACGTATGAATGAGCCGGGTTGCTCAAGTGGTAGCATAGCGACAAATCCCGTTCACAAAACCATGCTGGAGGCAGCGCGTATTATTGGGGTTGACTTCATTCTTAATGTGGTAACCAACAGTACAAAACAAATTGTGGCGGTTGTGGCAGGGGATGTAGAAGAGGCTTGGCTGGTTGGAACAGAGATTTGTCGCCAGTGTTCAACGGTTACGATTGCGGAACGGGCTGATGTTGTCATAGTGAGTGCGGGTGGGTATCCGAAAGATATTAACTTATATCAAGCCCAGAAAGCATTGGAGCATGCAGCACAGGCGACAAATCCTGGAGGTACAATCATTATCTGTGCTTCTTGTGCTGAGGGATATGGCGAGGATGTCTTTGAGCAATGGATGGATGAGGCTGAGTGCTGGCAGGATCTTTTTGATCACTTTGAACGAGGATTTGAATTAGGAGGGCATAAGGCATTCGCACTGGCGCGGGCCGTTGCAGATAAACAGGTTATATGGGTATCGGATCTGACACCCGCCATATTAGAGAACATCATGATGGATCATGCCGCATCCCTCGAAGAGGCTTTAGATCGGGTTAGGGACAAACACGGTGCTGACTATAAAGCCTATATCATGCCCGCTGGGGCAAGTGTCTTGCCAATTGTGAGTAAATAAACTAAGACGTCCTTCTGTGGTCTGCAGAAGGACGTCTTAATTTATATAGTTGATTTTTTAGTCAGGATAAGCAAGCAGCTAGCAGTCAACAACCATTGTAGGAGTCAATCTTGTGTTGATTCTTTCTCATTAGTTACTCCGGCAAATATAATAGATTAACGAGCGGTTCTAAGTTGTGTTGGCGTTGGTGGTAAATCTTTGCGATATCTAAATCATCCAAAAAATTGCGGGTGTAGTGGCCTTTATAATACATTTTATGCGCGATATGAAAGAGGTTCTGCATCTTTTTATTGCCATTCGTACCAGCGGGTAAAGGTGTGTTGGTTGGAATCTCGAGATAGCGGCAGAGTCCAGCTAAGTCGTCTAAAAACCAATCTTCAATCATGCTGATTTGCTGAACATGTGATACTTGTTTCACACCATAATTGCTAAAAAGAAAATCAATATGTTTCCAATCCACAGGCGGCAGGCTACTATATTCAAACACATCCGTATCGTACGCGAGTACAACGTAAAAAGGTAATTCTCGATTGCGTATGTGGTTGATATAATAACGCAGTGCGACGCGCTTAAAGCCGCCAATACCCTTTAGGTTCTTAATAATTAAATCTTTCATATGGGGTTGTCGTGTGCGGTTCTGATCAAGCCATTTTAATAAAAACCGATAGAATTCAACTTCTGTATCTCCTTCTACATAGAGGAGCACGCCGTAATCTTCAGGCATCATTGAAGCCACCTCATTAATTCTTGTGGCTGATCATGGGATTCAATTAGGAGATCGAAGATGTAGACACCAATGGAGATATCTAGTTCACGGGCCTGCTCTTGGAGTTTGTCCCATAGCAGAGGGTTAATTCTCCGGAAACCCGAAGCCCCGTCTTGTGAAGGTAAGGCTAATGTGATGCTCTCAAGAGTAAGATGTTGAATTAAATAAGGGGAATGACTCGTCAGAATAATTTGACAATCCCCAGCGAGGCCTGACAAAGCCATTAATAATAAAGGGATGAGCCGCGGATGGATACTGTTTTCAATCTCTTCAAAAACAAGCAGGCTGAGATGGTTTCGTTGGCCTTTAATCGCAGAAAAAAGAAGTAAAAATAACCGTTGACTACCGGTAGATAAGAAATCAAAGGGCAAACACTGATTTATATGTTGCTGGTAGTAAAAAATACGCCACTGGCTATCAATCTGATGCAATTCGATCCGCTCAACTTCTGGTAACAGGCCCAAGAAGGCATCACATAACAGTGTGAAGTCTCCAACGCTCTGCATTTGGAGCTGGTGAACCGCATTCCCTAAGGACATTTCTGCTAAATTATTTTGCTGCATAGGCATAAGATCCGTCAAAGCAAAAATTGTCAATTGCCGCAGGAAGACGGATGCTGATTCATCCATCGTATCAATAATCAAGTCAAGAGGATGATTGACGCCAATAGAGGTGTTTTCGACCGTATCACCAGCGCGTGTAAATACGGTAATCCCATTTTCTTGCAGTTGTTCAAAAAGGTTGCAGGGTTTCTGGTTAGACCAATACCACTGCAGCCGATAGTTGTAACTCGTTTCTTGGTTACTGAATGTGATCTCGAAAGTGAAAGGGATATCCTGCAAAGTGACGATAAGTGGTTGGATATAGGGCGTATTTAGTAAGGTTAAGCGTTCAGCTGGGGCCCCCTTAATGAAGTCAAAGACAAATTTGATGGCGCCAATAAAATTTGATTTACCATAATTATTGAACCCAATAAGGGCAGTAATCGTTTTAGGAAATTTTAAATGGGCATCCATTAAGTTTTTATATCCAGAAATGCGAATCTGATTAATTCTCAAGAGAATCCCTCCTAGATGGGTGGTGTTCGACGTGATAACAACGCGTTTACAGTGGTGCGAATCGTGTGTGGTAAATTCTATTGGTTTGAAATATAGTAGTCTGGCTGAGGGATGGGTTTAGGTTTAATAAAGCGAATAACGATAAAACCAAAAATGAATCCTGCCACATGAGCCCACCATGCGACACCGGCTTCAGTGCCCCAGCTGCCCACACCATTAACAAACTGCAGACCAAACCAACCAATTAAATAGATAAAAGACGGGATTGGGAAGACAAAGAAGGGGGGAATGTAAGTAAGTACCCGTGAGCGAGGGCAACATACAAAATAAGCGCCCATGATCCCAGCGATTGAGCCACTCGCACCAATAATGGGGACGATGCTTTGAATGTCAATCATGCTCTGGGCCATTAGGGCAAGCACACCCATCAGGAGATAAAAGTATAAGAATTTGAAATGACCGATTTTATCCTCAATATTGTCGCCAAATATCCAAAGAAACAACATGTTCCCAAGAAGGTGGGACCAGCTCCCATGGATAAAGTTCGCGGTGAGATAACGCCAGGGTTGAACGAAACCAAGGGCAGGAATTACTGACCAACGGGAAATGAATATTTGGCTATCCATTCCACGTAGTTGTAGTTGATAAATAAATATAACAATATTGATTAGAATTAGTGATATGCTGACAACGGGTCTAATCCTAGAACGTACAGAATCATGTAAGGGAATCATAAATTCACCTCATTAAAGTATTTATTGATAGTATAGCATAAATCGTCCTGCAGGTGATTTTCGGAGAGGAAATCATGCGAATATAGCGCATAAAAAAAAGGATATGACCAGAGTGGCCTATCCTTTGGATAGGGTGGAATTATGATTTGTTTGTTTGATTCATTAATTCTAAAATTGCTTTGAAAGTGTCAATTGAGATATTCTGTGATCTTAGGTCTAATGCAAGCCGGATGTATTCAAGGTCATCTAAATCAAAGGGACGTTTAAAATACTCTTTGAGAGCGTATTGGAGTAAATTATAAGGGTGGGCACCCCTTTCCTCGATAAAGTTCTCGGGAACATAGGTATAGGTATGATCCAAAAGATAATCCGTTGTGACATGATAAATAGAAGCAATTTTAGTAAGCATCTCATTGTCTGGGGTGCGGTTGCCTTGCTCATATTTTGCTAAGGTTTGATAGCTGATTCCAAGTAAGGCCGCGACTTCCTTACGCGTATAACCAGACTTCTCTCTAAGTATTCTGATTCGGGATTTTAAGACCATATTAATCACTCCAGAAACAGTCTAGCACAGAAATAGAGGTAGATGATTAAGCTAGACAATACGTCTAAATATAGATTGACCCTATACGTAATGGCTAGTATAATAAATAGAAAGAAGGAATAAAATAGCAGAAAAGGAAGTGAGAGGCTTGTTTCGTTTTAGACTTTTAGCAAAGCGCAAGGCATTAGAATTATCCGTTCGTGAGGTGGCGAGTGCCGTGGGGATTTCTCCCTCCTATTACTATCGTATTGAGCGCGGTAAAAGCAATCCTTCCATTAAAGTTCGGAAGGCGATTGGGCGTTTTTTTGGTGAGCAGGGGAAAGATTTTTTTAGAGTGCAGGATATCTACCTGGCACCGCACCTCTACTATGATAAACTTGGACGCCCCGACAGCGTTCTTTCCCGTAAACGCTTTGAGTGAGCGGTTAGGCGACTAGCAGTTTGCCAGTTTACTGTTCGATTGGACAGTGTGCTCAGGTAAGTTTTTGGTGGATAATATATGTTATAATTAAATAAATCTACGATGGTCGTTTGCATAAAGGTTGCGATTTATTAAGCGAGATAAATTGATCTATAAGGAGGATTACTATGCGCCAACATGGGAAGTATGTATTTGGGATCATCGTCATATTCTTACTAGCTATTAATGGGTCTATAGCGGCGGGAATTGGTAGTGGCGGTAACAATCCACTCACCCTAGAAACATCCTCCCCCCAGGCCAACGCTGTAGATGTTGAGTTGGATCATAAGATCGAATTGCAGTTTTCTAATAATGTGATCAATGCAAACGTCCGTGACGGAAATCAAGCATGCTTCAGTTTGGCAGATGCTGGGGGAAAGGTCATCGCAATTGATATTCTTATGGCCAATGATATGGTTGAGCCCAATAAAAAAGAGATTGTTTTCATTAAGCCGTTAGAGAGCTTAGAAGCAAATACAACCTATGTTTTGACCATCAGCGGTGATCTAACTGCTAAAACAGGGGATAGGCTTGGAAAAGATATCAAGTTAAGCTTTACGACGGCAAAGGTCAAAGAACCACCATACACGCTACTACTAATCGGTGCTGTTTTAGTTGCGGCTGTTTATAGTTTTGTTTTTAAGAAGGAATAGGGAATGGGATGGTCGGTAGTCAGTATGAGACGATGGCCTCTCTTATAATATAAAAGAGGTAGGACTCCGTGCCTGTTCTGCACGGGGCAAGCCCCATGGTGTTCCAAAACGGGGCAAGCCCCATGGTGTTCCAAAACGGGGCAAGCAGTTGCCATGCGATGGTTAAGTAATCGTCAAGCAGTTGGCAAGCGATGGTAGGCGGTAGGGTAACGATATTCCCCTGAAGAGACGGATCGCTATACAAAGATGTACTGACGCAAATCTGCAAAGGATGTCTTGACTACTCATCCTAGCCCTAACCCCTAACGGCTAACGCCTAACGGCTAACGCCTAACGGCTAACGCCTAACGGCTAACGCCTAACGGCTAATTCCTAACCCAAACCCCTCAATTTAGTAATCTATTCAATAAATTATCCGATTATTCCCACAGCGAACGAATGTTTTGATAGAATAGATGTA
>CAZVAO010000015.1:15431-17874 GCA_964625175.1 uncultured Clostridiaceae bacterium | reverse complement strand
AATAAATTATCCGATTATTCCCACAGCGAACGAATGTTTTGATAGAATAGATGTACACAGTTTAGCATTGGAGACCACGATGAATGTAAAACAGGTAAAAGAAAACTTAGACCATTATTTAGAACTAATTAAACTGGCTTTCCCAAACTATGAAGAACGTCCAGAGCAATATCAAATGATTCGCACGATTCTTAATGGCTTATATCAGGATAAACATATGCTGATTGAGGCTGGAACGGGGACGGGGAAATCATTAGCCTATATTTTGGCTCTTTTGGCCGTCATGAAAGCTTCAGACACCAAAAAACGAGCGATTATCTCGACCTATACAATCAATCTGCAACAACAATTAGTTGAAAAGGATCTGCCTTTATTGCAGCAGATTCTAGATACGGATTTTCGAGTTGCAATTGCTAAGGGTCGCGGAAACTATATCTGTCAAATGCGCTTCATGAACGTCTTGTCGAGTTTGGTGGGGGTTTTTACGAGTGCTGAGGAAGCCTTGAATTTCCGTGATTTACTCGCTGAGGTCTATGATGGTCGAAAAATTACGATTGGCGATAAGGCCGAACTGAAGACAGCGGTTCTTCCTAGCGTATGGCAGGAAATCAATTCGAGTCAAGAGACCTGCCTTGAAGATAATTGCCCACATGATTTTAATTGTATTTTTCGTAAAGCACGACGCGAACTTCAAAAGGCCGATTTTATAGTCAGTAATCATGCGCTTTTTTTTGTAGACTTAATGTTGCGTGGGAATACAGAATCTGAGGATGGTGGTGTGTTACCAGCCTATGACTTTATTGTTTTTGACGAGGCACATCATGTTGAAGATGCCGCTGCATCCGCCTTTTCGATTGAAATTAAAGCGAAAAGTCTTAATCAACCTGTTGCTTGGCTTCAGAATATTCTCAAACGGGAAACAATTCGCCAAGCCTTAACGGATAGCGGTTATGATCTTGCTTCAGTAGCGACAATTAACCAACATTATTTTGGGCAGTCAGCGATCTTACTGAATCAACTCAAAAATCTAGCGGAGGATCAGTATGCCAAGCGTGTTTTCGCAACAGAGCTTGGGGCGATCAAAGATACGCTGGCAGAACCGCTAAGCCAATTGGTAGATATCACTAAACAGATGGCTACGCGCTCAGAACTCGATGATATTACAGCCTTAGAAATCGATAAGCTCAGCATGAATTTAAAAAAAGTTGCCGACGAAGTTGACTTTGTGCTGAATACACGCGGGGAAGAGTATGTCTACTGGGTTGAAGGACGCCAGCAAGAGGCTGCCTATGCAGTCCCCCTTAATATTGCGGCCATGATGAAGGAAAGAATATTTGAGTGTGGTAAGCCTGTCATTTGCACTTCTGCAACTTTAGCTGTCCCCGACATGAAGTTCTTTGCCCAGCGGTTAGGGGTGGATCAGTATGTCAGTCAGATCATCTTTTCATCATTCGATTATCAAAAACAGGCGAGCTTGATTGTGCCCAGTGCCGCTATTGTACCGGATTTTCGCAATCTAACCGCTTACGAACGGTATGTAGCAGATACAATCCTAGAGGCGCGGGCAAAGGTTAATGGGGGTATTTTCGCCCTCTTTACATCCTATAAAATGCTCGATAGTGTGTTTAGTATGGTTGAAGCACAACTTTTCTCAGAGGGGCACACCATTCTTAAGCAGGGGGATATGTCGCGTAATATATTGTTACAGCGGTTTAAGAAGGATGGTCAGGCCTTACTTTTTGGAACCGCATCCTTCTGGGAGGGTGTCGATGTAGTGGGCGACGATTTACGGTGCGTCATCATCACGAAGCTACCATTTCCTGTTCCTGATGACCCTATTGCCGAAGCACGAATGGAGCGAATTAAGGAGAGTGGAGGAAATGCCTTCCGCGATTATATGCTCCCGCAGGCCGTTCTGAGCTTCAAACAGGGCTTCGGGCGGCTGATACGTAGTAAAACAGATACGGGATTAGTGATTGTCACCGATCAACGATTAGTTGGGAAATATTATGGGAACAGTTTCATTCAATCCCTTCCTGCGATTCCCCTGTTTCGAGAAATTGAAGATATTTCAAAAATTAAATGAGATAGGGGATAGGGGATAGGTGATGGACCAACCAAAACATCCTTTACAGATTTGATTCCATTGTCTACCATCATCGAATCATTCCGAGGAGCGCTTCTGCGACGCGGGAATCTACTAGAAACCAGCTCTAGTCACTACATGCCCTTTGTGTTTTTTGTGGTTTAAATATATCTTAAACCAGCGGTTTTCCAAATCTCCAGCCTGCATTTATACTACCCCGATCCCAGATCCCCGATTCCTGACCACAGACCCACTCGAATCTAAAAGCTGAAAGGCTAAAGGGCGAAAGAGAGAAAGGTAAATGGAGAATGGGAGAGAATAAGTAACCAATAATCCGGAGCAAAGCGCCTCCGTTTG
>CAZVAO010000015.1:0-15331 GCA_964625175.1 uncultured Clostridiaceae bacterium | reverse complement strand
GCTTGACCATTGCTTGGCAACTGCTGGGCTATCGTTTGGCAGAGCATTAAACTCAGCCTAACGCCTAACGCCTAACAACCCCAAAAAGGAGTGATAAGATGAAATTTCTACCTAAAGAAGTCTACCTAGCAAGGCATGAAAAGTTACGGGAGCGGATGGATACGGAAGGCTATGAAGCATTCATTATCCTCAATGCAGATAACCTATTCTATTTTAGTGGCTTTATGTTGGATGTTAGAACCTGGGAGCGACCGGTTGCTCTAGTAATCCCTAGGCATGCTGAACCCTTCTTAATCCTAAATGAACTCTCAACGAGTCATGTGCGCATGAGTCACGAGCGCGGTTCATTAGCGGTCAAAGAGGTTTATTTTTGGAATGAGCATCCCTCTTCGACGAATCGAACCTATTTGTATTTAAACTGGACTCAATTATTAGCGCATCAATTAGAGCGACGCGGTATTTACAAAGGGATCATTGCTACCGATGTGAACCATGGACCGATTAACACAGTGCGGCACTATTTGCCAAAGCTTGACTATTCAACTGAAACACCCTTTGTTAAGAGCATGAGGATGGTGAAGTGTGCAGAAGAATTGGAAATACTCAGGCGCGGTGCTGTGTTATCTGATTATGCCCAAGAGGTGTTCTGTGATTTAGTGTGTCCTGGGAAAATTGTCAAAGCGGTTGATGCTTTAATTGTGGCCGAAGTAATCCGCAAAGGGGCAGAACTATACCCAGGTTCATTGGTTGGCTTAGGAACGCTGACGCTTTCTGGACCTCCTTCTGCGGCACCTCACGGCGATTCCAATAGTGATACCCGGTTTGCAGTTGGGGATTCCATTGTCAATATTCTCAATCCCCGTATCGATGGGTACGTCGTAGAGAACGAACGTTCCTATGTATTAGGGGAACCAACAGATGTGCAATATCATGCCCTTAAGGCAGCAGGCGAAGCGTGTATGGCCGCTTCATCGCAAATGTTCACAGGAAATATCACCGCCAATATTGATGCGGCAGCGCAGGCTGTTTATGAGAAGTATGATTTAGCGCAATACATTCGCCATCGCACAGGTCATGGACTCGGGATTGCTGGTCATGAATTCCCACATGACACTGCTTTCAATATGAATCCACTGCGTGCAGGTGAGGTGTGGTCGGCAGAGCCAGGGATCTATATCTATGGACTCGGGGGCTTCCGTCATGACAACACAGTGATCGTTGGTTCCGAGCCTGAAATCATTACAAAGTGGAAGTTAAACGTTGATGAAATGATTTTGCCAGTTAAATAACAGGATAATCAAGTGAATGAATAATGCATCCTCTGGGTGCATTATTTGTTATTGATGGCGAAAACCCCTAAAATTTAAGTAAGGTACTCGACATTGATCTTTTCTTAGTGACTGTTCTATGAGACGTGTGACTACCTACAGATTGATGAGCGAATTAAATAATAGCAGGATTAGTCATTTCTTGATATAAAATATTCGGGTTTTTGCTATAATAGGATAGGAATGTGAATTACTAAAGGGGAATTGCTATGCGCAAGTGGACCAAACCATCTTTGAAAAAACCCACGTCCTTAGTGGGCGGTGTGCTGCACAGTATTGCTAAGCTCGCCGTCATTTTTGCTGGGCTTGCCTCACTTGGGGCTTATTTGAACTTTTCAAGGAAAAGTAAAGAGCAGCTGATTTGCGATGCGAAGAAGGCGGTAAAGAATCAGATAACAGTCAATAATAAGATTTTTAAAACAGTGACCGATAACATAGAGATTTTCACTGAAGAATATCTACATATTTACCATTCGGATTATCGCCCAAACGACAAAGATTTTGAGGTGTACTTTTTCAAGGATTCTGAAGGTGCAGTACGCATGAAGCCTGAGTATTTTAGTGGTAAATATATGGGAGATGGCTGTTATGTTCATGGCATCTCCTGCATGGTTGGCAATAATCAAGTGTTAACGGATGACCTGCAGCGACGTCTGATGATTGCTTTTAAAGTGCTGGTCAAATTGGGACCAGCCTGGGGTAAGAGTTTAGCAGCTACCGCGGTGTCTTTTCCTGAAAATGCAATTATTATGTTTTGCCCCCATGAGCCTTGGGGTTTAAAGGCCCAAGCAGATCTCCGGATGAACGAATTGGGCGTTATACGATCGATGGTACAGGCTGAAAACCCAGAGCGCCAACCGAATTGGACGGGTTTGTATTTTGATGAAACAGTGGGCGAATGGGCTGTAACGTATCAAAAACCTGTGGATAGCATGGGACAGCACCTAATCAATCCGAGCCATGATCTCTACCTTAATGCGCTCTTGAAATCATTGATTGATGAAAGCAGTTCAGATACCTATTGTTTTGTCTTAAAAAAGGAAGGGTTCCTAATCGCTCACCCAGACGGGTTTGATGAGGACCAAAAGCATATTGGACAATTATCCCTAGAACGTGCCAACAACCCGATGGTTACACGCGCTTATCATTTAATTGAGGAGCAACTGGGTCTGGATTTTCAAGATATTGGAGTAATCGAAGATTCCCAAGATGACTGTTTCCTAATTGTTGGGAAAATACAGGGGCCAGATTGGATCTATATTAAGGTGTTGCCGAAAGAACTGGTGAGAAAAAATGCAAGCAAGACCGCCATGTGGGTGGGGATTGGAGCCGGAACCGCGTTATTCACAACAATGTCGATTGTATCCGCGGTACTGCGCAATCAGGTTGCGAAGCCGCTTGGTCTTATGAGGAAAGCCACAGAAGCAGTCAGTCAAGGTGATTATGATCAAGTGGCAGAGAATATAGTTAAACTACCCACTTATTTAAGTAATGAAATCGGTGTGCTTGCTAAGCGATTTGTTGATATGTCTATTCGGATTCGGGATAGTCGCAGGAATTTAGAAGGGATTGTCAATGATCGGACGGCGGATTTAGCGAAAGCCAATAAGCGTCTGACACATATGAGTTCAATCGATGGATTAACAGAGGTGTATAACCGGCGAATATTCAATTTAGATATGGAAAAAGTCTTTTTACAGGCACGGAGATCCGAACAGATTTTTTCAATTTTGCTTTTGGATATTGACTATTTCAAATTGTACAATGACAAATACGGTCATATCAAAGGTGATGAAGTTTTAAAGGAAGTCGCCAACACATTGAAGCTCTCGGTGCGTCAACAAGACCGTGTGTATCGCTATGGTGGAGAAGAGTTTGTGATCATCATGCCTGGAGTTGATATTACGATTGCCAAACACGTTGGACAGAGAATTCTCAGCAATGTTCGCAAGCTCAGGATCAGGCATAGTCAAAGTCAATATGGTCATTTAACGATCAGTGCAGGTGTTCAACAATATCAAAAATCATTTAAGTACAGCTCGCAAATGATTAATGCGGCAGATAAGAAACTCTATCATGCAAAAAGAATGGGACGAGATAAGCTGTGTGATTAATTCTCTGGAGATGACGTGTCTCACACTAGCGTAACGGGTTTGCCGAGTCGTTCGAGTGATGCTGAACGGTTCTTGATTCATTTTTTGCTGGACTAATAAAACGAAACAGAGCCTACTAAAATTATTAGGCTCTGTTTTTTTATTTTTTCAATCAAATATTAACTTTTCTTCGGCTCGGGATAATCCACACCAAACGTCTCAACGGTCACCTCTTTGATAATGGGGGCATCAATTGGCGAGCCCATCCGTGGGTTAAGCAAGGGCGTTGCAGCAATCATGTTGACGACATCCATGCCTTCAGTCACTTTGCCAAAAGCCGCATACTGACCATCAAGATGAGGAGAGCGCTCATGCATGATGAAAAACTGGGAACCCGCTGAGTTCGGTGCATTGGTGCGTGCCATTGATAACACACCTGGCTCATGCTTGAGATCATTCTTGAAACCATTAGTGGTAAATTCTCCTGGAATCGTATAACCAGGGCCACCTGTTCCTGTTCCTAGCGGGCAACCACCCTGGATCATAAAACCAGGAATGATGCGATGAAAAGTGAGCCCGTCATAGTAGCCTTTCTCAATCAATGAGATAAAGTTATTAACCGATTCAGGGGCGATTTTTGGGTAAAGCTCGGCTTTGATTACTGAGCCATCAGCCATGGTGAATGTGATAATTGGATTAGACATATTAGGTCTCCTTATACTATTCGATTATTTCGGGTTTTGGATAATCAATACCCTTTGTATCAACGGTCATTTTCTTAATAACGGGTGCTTCAATGGGTGCTCCGGCGGCAGGATCAGAAAGCGGAATAGCAACGATTGCCTTGACCGTATCCATGCCTTCAATCACTTTGCCGAAAGCGGCATATTGACCGTCAAGCGATGGGTAGTTCTCGTCCATGATAAAGAATTGTGAGCCAGCCGTATCGTAACCGGTATTGGCTCTAGCCATAGATAATACGCCAGGCGTGTGCTTCAGCATGTTAGCAAAATACCCGTTATCTAGGAATTCACCTTTAATCGCATAACCAGGTCCACCTGTACCATCGCCTAAAGGGCAACCCGCTTGAATCATGAAACCTGGGATAATGCGGTGGAAAGTTAAACCATCATAGAAGCCACTCTTAATTAAACTGATAAAGTTATTAACAGTATTGGGTGCTATTTGGGGGTAGAGCTCTAAGACGATTTTGCTACCATCTGTCATTTCAAGGGTCACTTCGGGTAAGGGTTGATCGGAAGCTGGTGCATCATCAACGAAAATAATTTTATTAGGCGGATTATAAGTAATCCCTTTAGTATCGACGCGAATCGAAGCAATCACAGGTGGTTCTACAGGAATACCTGCGGGATTACCATAGTAGTCGGTTGCATCCGTCGTTGCTGTTTCTGTTAAACTCTGCAATACATCGAGCCCTTCAATAACCTGACCGAAAGCGGCATACATACCATCAAGCTGAGAATAGTCATTATCCAAAATGATAAATTGGGATCCGGCAGAGTTGGGCGATTGAGTGCGCGCCAT
Source organism: uncultured Clostridiaceae bacterium (assembly GCA_964625175.1). Taxonomy (GTDB): domain Bacteria; phylum Bacillota; class UBA994; order PWPR01; family PWPR01; genus CAZVAO01. The sequence goes on along the minus strand of CAZVAO010000015.1, from coordinate 10,365 downwards.
TGTAATTGTTCCAACACCGTGAGTGAGGGTGTTGGCTGTGAAGTTGTTATCTGCAAACTCACCTACTATTGTATAACCGGGGCCACCTACACCTGTGCCATCAGGACAGCCGCCCTGAATTAATGCATCCTTTAGGGTGCGATGAAGCGTAAGGCCATCATAGTACTCGCTGTTTGCGAGATCAATAAAGTTATTGACTGTTTCAGGGGCCATCTCAGGGAACAATTCTAGTTTCATGATCTCGCCATTGGCCATTGTAATCGTGGCAACGGGATTAGCGGTTTCTGGCTCATCCGTAGTTGCTTGACAGGCTGAAAGAACGGCCACCAGCAGGAGAATCACTAATACACTAAGTAATTTTTTCATATTTTCACTTTCCACCTTAATTTAGTATCCAGACTTTATATTACCTAAACTATTGAGGGCTTGTCCAGTTTTTAGCCTAATTATATTTTTAATGATCAGATTCCAACATTCGATAAGGCTCATTGTAAAGGTTACATAGTGGGTTTTACAGCAACTCTGTCAAAAATATGAAAGAGAACTAAGGGTATCTTGGTTAATACCATGTATTCATGAGGTTAGTCGTAATCAGATATTCGAGTTAATCTTATACCAGAAGTAAGCGTATTTTCGATTGATATTTATATCTATATTGATCATGCAATTTAGGAACTCTTTGTAGATGCCAAGTTAGTATTAGAGACAGTAACGGGGGTAGTTACAATAATCGAGAATCTGTCACTGAAATATATATACTTAATTGCATCAAGATTCAATGCGTAGGAGTTCCTCGTTAAATTCATGTTAGGGTGACTCAGGTACTTAAAATCCCTTGTAGGATATTTAAATCTCTCAATCATGGTGTCGAATATACTCTATAGGTATGTTAGTGTATAATAAATTATACATAAACTATAAATATTATATAATATATGGTAAGGTCAAGTATAATTAAGTGCGCAAAAGTTAAAAGAGGAAAAGCCATCGGGGCTCCGAAATAGGTAAGTGCAAACAAAACCGAATTAAGGAGACCAATAACCGATGGCTCACCAAAATTTTACCTTACCTTTTGGGAAAATGCTACTAAAATTTATTACCGAAGATGATCCTATGCTAGAAATGCTTAATTGGTTATGTAATCAATTGATGGAAGCAGAGTTCTCATCAAAAATTGGCACATATACCTGCTAAACAAAAGAAATTTTTTGCGGCAAGGTTAAAGCAAATCTGACTACAGCCTGATCTGAAAAGTGCCCATCAATATGCCAAGTACCTGATGGACGAATTTGAAGATCAATTCCCCGAAGCAATTCAAACACTTGAAAGTGGTTTAGAAGATTCTTTGCAGTTCTATGGATTTTCTAAAATAGACCCTCGCAAAATCTCTTCAACCAATATGATCGAGCGATTGAATCGTGAGATCCGCCGACGCACTAGAGTGGTCGGGATCTTTCCCTCGATGGATAGCTATATTCGCCTTGTCACTACCTACCTGATTGAGTATAGTGAAGACTGGTCCAGTGGTAGGTGCTATGTTCATGCTGAAATTATCCAACTCATCGTTGAAGAACGCTGCGCTGCTGATTAATCTATTTGGGGCTTGATGGTTTTTGCGCACTTTACTTAACACTACCTGATATGGCAATATATATCAACATATGGTAATATATACTATGAGGAAAGGTGGTAGGTAATTATATAGTTATGAAACTGCTGGTTTTACGCTAATTGTTATAAAATTTCAACGAATATAGAGAAAAGGAGAGAATTTTATGAAAAGAAAAATGTTAATGTCTGTGTTAGCCTTAGCCATGCTGACATCATTAGGAATTCAACTCGCTTTTGCAGATTTTAATGCAGCTCACATACTAAGAGGGGAATTTGATCAAGGAGCAGATAGTCTTACATATTGGTATGATTCGTCTGTGGACACATATGGCTTAGAAAGCCATTTAGAACATGCTATGGCTAACTGGGATAATCTATCATCTAATGTGGGACTTAATGAACAAATACAATCAAACGCAGATATAAAGGTGTATGTAGGATCCCAAAACCTTCCAATTGGAGTGCTTGGAGCTACTGATTATTGGGTCTATAATTGGCTAGGACAAGTTGATCAAGTAACAGCTGCTGAGGCATAAGTGGAGATAATTTTGAACAAAGTAGGATTAGGTTGGATAAGTATCGCATGACTCAAGCGGGGTGTAATACGTGGGGCAGGAATGTGAAGGTAGTTGCTCATGAGATAGGTCATACATTGAGCATGTACCATTTTGATAATTATCCAGCACATACTGATACTACATCTTGGATGTATACTATTACCCCTATTTCAGACGCGCAATATCCGTCAAGTGATGATGAAGATCACTTAGTTTACCAATGGGGGAATTAGTAATGAATAGAATGAAGCGAATATCATTAATTTTGATCGTTCTAGTATTGGGAGCTGGGTATTGTATTGCTGACCAGATGATACTTGATGAAGGCTCAATCAGTGCTTACTTAATAACATATGATAGCATTGAGGCAAGGATTGAAAGTGCGGATCTTGTAGTAGAGGCAGTATTAAATGGTGGTCCTGTAAATGTTTTATATGAAGAAGATGAATTTTTGTCTGGTCATACCATGAGTGACATTGAAATTATAAGAGTTTTAAAAGTGGATACAGAAAATTCGGTGATAAAAGGGAGTGTAATTAATATTTATGAACCTTACGCAGTAGTTGATAGAGGTTTAATGAAGCCTGGAAAAGTTAGGATTGTGTACGAGGATTACACACCAATTCAAAAAGGCTCAAGTTATATTCTTTTCTTATCCTGGATGGATAAGCAGAGCTGCTATGGCATAAGCTCTCTTCAGGAAGGTAAATTTAACATTGATGCTACTGATAGTCTAGAGAGTGCGATTGAGAACGCTAAATTCAAAAAATTAAAGGATAGCGTATTGTATACGTATGGTCAGTAAGTGAACGTAGAGAGCCACCTAAAGTGGCTCTCTACGTTGCTGTAAAATAGGTTAATTGGGAGGGTATGATGAGCCATCAATTTAGTATCCAGACTTTATATTAACTAAACTATTGAGTGGTTGTCCAGTTTTTAAATGAATTATATTTTGGATAACGGGATCCCATCTCTTTAGGTCACTCATGGGAGAAGCCGCTCGGTGGGGGCTCATAACGATATTGTCTAGGGTGTGAAACGGCAAAGAATAGGGATAAACCTTTTCCCCGTTCAAACTCTTAACGCGTTCATTCCACCAGACATCGAGGGCAGCACCTTTAATTGTCCCATTCTGCAGGGCATGGAATAAAGCCTCTTCAACAATAATCTCGCCGCGCCCCATATTGACGAGTAATCCGTCGCTACCCAGCAGGTCTAACTCGCGCTTGCCAATCAGTTGCTTTGTGTCCGCTGTCAGGGGAAGGGTGACGATTACGATATCACAATATGAAAAGAATCCAGCAAGGTCATCTTGACCAAATACCTTAGTGATATTTGGATAGTCATCATCCAGATTGCTACGTTTGCATGCAATTAATTCGACATCAAAGCCAGAGAGGAATTGAGCAATCTGGCTGCCAACATGGCCTAATCCGAGTATGCCAATACGATTGTGGCGCAGGGGAATATTTTCACGAGTTCCCATGTTATTGCGCCAAAGACCTTCCTGCATGAAGTGGTGGTGTTGAATGACTGTATTAGTCAATGTCATGAGAATGGCTACAGCATGTTGTGCAGTGAAGTAAGCATTGCCGTGGCAGTTTGCCAAAGCTACATCTGGGAATTGTGCAAAAAGCGCCGTAAGGTGCTGGACCCCGGCACCAGGATTCTGAACAAAGCGCAGACGTGGTGAGGCGGCTAATAACTCTGCCGTCGGGCGCCAGCCCACAATCATTTCTACCTCGTGTGTTTTAGCCAGTTTACAAAAATTTTCCTCGTTCGCTGGATTGGGGTAAATCATGTTGATATCTTCTGGCAGAAATTGTGTGAAGTAGTCGCGCAAGTTTTGCGGTACATCCCAGATACATAGAACGTTCATACGAGCACTCCTTTAATTAAAAGGGCCACCTTTCAGGTAGCCCCATATTGTAAGATTCTTAAGAAAGATAGACCTATTTCTGAGTGAAATAAGCGTGAGCTTCTTTTAATTTATTGGGGACATCAATGTTTTGAGGACAAGCACTAACGCAAGCTCCACATTCAATACAGATCGTCGCATCGATGCCTTTGTCGATCATGTTCGTTTGATAGCGCTTAGCTGCGGCTTCTTTAATGTTGTAGACACTGGCCGTGTTGTAACTCTGTAAGATGCCTGGAATATTGATTCCAACAGGACACGGCATACAGTATTTACAGCCCGTACAATTAACCGTGGTACGGGTGGTATAAATCTCTTTAACTTCCTCTATAATGGCGAGTTCTTTCTCGGTGAGTGTATTAGGAAGGCAGTCATCGGCAACCTTGACATTTTCAACGACTTGCTCCATGAGACTCATACCACTAAGAATTGTTACTGTTTCTGGGAGATTAGCAGCCCAGCGTAAGCACCACTCAGCAGGGGTACGTTTAATCTCAGCTTTGTCCCAAACAGCTAATACATCGTCAGGCACGTTTTTCGTCAAGCTACCACCACGTAAAGGTTCCATAACGATGATTCCGAGGCCGTGATCAGCCGCATATTTCATGCCCTCAAGACCAGCTTGATATTCGGTATCCATAAAATTGAGTTGAATCTGTGTGAAATCCCAATTATAGTCATCAACAATTTGTTTAAATAATGGTAACTCATCATGAAATGAGAAACCGATATATTTGATTTTACCTTTAGCACGGGCATCTTCTAAGAATTTGATGGCACCTAACTCTTTTAGCTTGGGCCAGCGGTCTTTATTGAGCGCATGTAGTAGATAGAAGTCAATACAATCTGTCTCCAATTTAGCAAGCTGTTCGTCTAAATACTTATCAAAATCTGCGTATTCCTCGACTAACCAAACTGGATGTTTGGTGGCCAGATAAACTTTTTCGCGATAACCATCTTTTAGAGCCTTAGCAACCAGTAATTCACTGTTGCCTTTATGGTATGGATAAGCGGTATCAACATAGGTTACGCCATTGTCAATCGCATAGCGGATCATCTTAATGGCTTCTGGTTCATCAATCTGACCAGAATCATCATTAAGATAAGGCATACGCATAGAACCAAAACCTAATATTGAAATCTTTGCTTCGGGAGCACATGGGAAATTGCGATATTGCATAGTAATCCTCCTTATTGTAAAAACATAAGCATCATTGAATGTTTCGTTTACCGAATCATTATACCATCTATTGCTTTTAGCTGACAAGGGAAGAGTGAAGTATGCTTGTAACTACAGATGCGCTATTTTATAATTGAAATGAAGCAGAACAGGTTAAATGAATAGATGATTAGTCGATGCGTATATAACAGCTCATGACAGAGGCGCAATAAAACAATCTCCAAAGAGATAAAAGTGCAGGGTGAAAAATGAGTGAAATATCAAAATACATTGCCAAGTTTGATCAACCGATTTCTCCAGTATTAAAAGAAATTGAACTGCAAAATGTGATAGGAGATGTTATTTATCCCACCATAGGGCCATTAGCAGGCCAGTTTCTTTATGCATTTGTATTGGCGATGCAACCTCAATTAATTGTTGAATTAGGGACAGGTTGTGGGTATGCTACGATTTGCCTAGCTAAGGCGGCAGCTACCTATGGTGGCGAGGTAATCACGGTCGAAATTGATTCAGCGACTCAACAGGTGGCGATGCAGAATCTCCAGAGAGCTCAGCTCGCTGATTATGTCACCTTTGTTTTAGAAGATGCTAGCACCTGGCTAGCAAAGCATAGAGATATTGCAGATATGCTTTTGCAAGATACGAGTCCTTCTCTATATAAGGGAATGCTTTTTCCAAGTGTTGATTGTTTGAAAGATAGAGCGACTTTATTTACCCATGATGCCTTGGTCCCCTTCCATAACGCACCCGAGCCGTTAAACACCGAGATGACAATATTCAATCAAGTCATTATGAATCATCCAGAGATTCGCTCTACATTGTTACCTCTTGACGATGGTTTGTGGATGAGTGTTAAAATAAGCACGAATAAAGTTGTTGTTTCTGCTGAAAATAGGTTATAATGTTTGTAATTGCATAATCACTTTTGAGGTGCCCCGTGAGGGGAGAATAGGGAATCAGGTGAGATACCTGAGCGGACCCGCCACTGTAAACAGCCAAAAAGCCGATCAAATGACCACTGAGAAATCGGGAAGGTGTATCGGACAATGCTGTGAGCCAGGAGACCTGCCAAAGAAAGTATTGCTAAAGCCTTCGGGAGGAAGAGGTGTTGCACAATATTTTGTGGACCTCTGTTAGGCAGAGGTTTTTTTATTTGCTATTACAGACGTGATGGTGATTATACCCATTAAATAAAGGAGAGATAATCGTGAAAAGGGTTTTGAATATTGTTATTATGTTACTAATCACGGTGCTGGTGTTGGCTGCTTGTACGGAACAGGGAGCACCATCAGAGGAGAAGTCGATAACAGTCACCGATCAAAAAAATCGGGAGATTACGGTTGAGGGGAATGTCGAGAAGATCGTGTCCTTAGCCCCCAGCAACACCGAGATTTTATTTGCTTTAGGGTTAGGTGACAAGATTGTAGGGGTTACCGATTATTGTAATTATCCAGCAGAAGCTGGTGAGATTGAGAAAATGGGTGGATTCGAAGGCGCAAATGTGGAAAGAATTATTGAGGCTGCTCCAGACGTTGTATTTTCTACAACTGTTAGTCAGGAGACCGTAGAAACCCTCGACTTAGCCGGTATCGCGGTTATTGTGATCGATCCTCAGAGCTTCGATAATGTATATGATGGAATCCGAATTATTGGGCAGGTTTGTGGGGTTGAATCCGCAGCAGTGGCTTTAGTGAATTCAATGAAGGACAGTATTACTACAATCACCGACACACTTTCACCAATTGCACTAGAAGATCGCAAAGTGGTTTATTATGAAATCTGGCACGATCCGCCAATGACGGTTGGCCCTAATACCTTCTTGAATGAAGTGCTGAATATGGCTGGTGTCGTCAATTTAGCTGCAGATGCGGAATCCGATTGGCCTACTTATAGTAGTGAGGTCATACTTGAGAAGAATCCAGATGTCATTCTATTAGGGCACGGTGGTCAGGGTGCTGAAGAAGTTGCATCCCGTCCGGGCTGGGCGACCATCAACGCAGTTAAGAATCAAAGAGTTGTTGCAATAGATGCAGATATTTTCAGCCGTCCTGGGCCGCGTATTGTCGAGGCGATTCAGTTTTTAGCCGAATATGCCTATCCAGACTTGTTCGGAAAATAGTTGTTTAAAGGAAATAAGCAGCCAATAGGTAGCAAAAGGAGGGAAAGTAATGTCCAAACTAAAACAGATTATAGTGATGATTATTCTGAGTATGCTTTGTATATTATTAGCCCTCCGCGTTGGTTCAGTAGATATCAGCAATGCTGATATTGGCAAGTTTTTAATGGGTCAGTGGTCTGCGATGTCCGATTTAGCTTATACAATATTGCTAAAGTTGAGGTTGCCAAGAATCATCTTAGCATTCTTGGTTGGGGCATCTCTGAGCTTAGCGGGCTGTGTCTTACAGGGGGTTTTGCGCAATCCCTTAGCTGATCCCTATATCATTGGCTCATCCTCCGGTGCATCGGTGGGGGCAGGAGTGGCAATTATCTTGCTGACTGAATTTGGCATTGGCTACAGCAGTTTTTTGGGGCTGGGAATCACACCAATTTTCGCTTTTATCGGGTCAATTGGAACGGTAATGTTAGTCTATTCGATAGCAAAAGTAAAAAACCATGTACCCATCATTACCTTGCTTTTGGCGGGGATCGCTGTTAGTACCATATTGAGTTCTTTGATGTCGCTGATGCTGTACCTTAGTGATGATATTGTGCAACCGCTCGTGTATTGGTTGATGGGTAGTTTGAGTTCGCGGTCATGGGCCCATGTTTTAATACTGCTTCCTTATCCCATAGTCGGCGTTCTAATCGTGAGTCAGAAAGCGATGATTTTAGATGTCTTTGCCATGGGGGAAGATAAAGCACGACAGCTTGGTGTCAATGTTGAGCGTGAGAAATTACAGTTCTTTATTATTGCGGCCTTCTTAACAGCTGCGGCTGTTTCGGTAAGCGGGGTCATCGGTTTTGTAGGATTGCTGGTTCCGCATGTCATTCGCTTGATTTATGGCCCTAGTAATAAACAACTCATCTGGCGCTCTGTGGTGTGGGGTGGAAATTTTTTAGTGCTAGCAGATATTTTAGCAAGAACTGTGATTAGCCCAACGGAGATCCCTGTAGGAATCATTACATCGCTTTGTGGGGGTCCGCTATTCATCTATTTACTAAAGAAAGATCGAGGACGTTACTGGCAGTAAGTTGTAGATTTGAGCAAACGCGAAAAGGCATCATCTATAAGAATGCAAAAATAGCGTTGCGGTTAGATTTGAACCTAACCGCAACGCTATTATTACAAATGAATGGATAGACCTTTATGGTTTATCTTGTTGATTAAGCCATTCCGTACGAGACCAAATAAAATGACTGCTGATTGCGCGATCAATTGCTAAAGTGCCGTAAAGATGATCAACTTCATGTTGGAGCAATTCGCTCATGGCGCCATGAAAGCGCTTTTTGTGATGTGCTCCATGCTCATCATCATATTCAAGAATAATACATTTACTCCTCACTAGCTTAACCATGATTTCTGGAATACTGAAACAGTCATCAAACATTTCGAATGTATCCTCACCGTATTTCACGATTTTTGCGTTAATAAAAAACTGTGTATCTCCATCCATATCAATGCAAATGACTTTTTTAGATTCCCCGATTTGTGGAGCAGATATGCCCCTGCCAAAACTACATTGTCTTCTAAACTCATGTAATGTATCTAATAAGTCATGCAATAGGGCTCTATTTTCTTTGCTGAGAGGAAACGTGACATCGGATGTTGGTTGGCGCAGGATTGGATTGCCGATCAATACTATGTTGCGAATGGTCATTAGCTCACCTCACACGTTTGATAATATAAAATTCGCTATGTGAATGGATAATCCTGCTTTATAAGACTAATATTTATACGATGCAGGATTAATAATAATTGCGTCGAAAAATAAGGTAAACAGAATGAGGAGAAGTGAAGATGACTAAAAAGATTATTGGCATTGTTGGTGGAATGGGCCCAGAAGCAACAGCAGATTTATTCATGAAGATTATCAAAGCAACCCCAGCGAAAATAGATCAGGAACACATTCGGGTGTTTATTGATAATAATACAAATATCCCAGATCGGACTCGAGCGATTTTAGGTCAGGGACCCTCGCCACTACCAGCCCTACTTGACACGGTGGCTAAGCTGAAGGCTGCGGGGGCTGAAATTTTGATTATGCCTTGTAATACCGCGCATATCTATTATCCAGAGATCGCAGAGGGTGCGGGAGTTGAATTTCTTCATATGATGGAGTCAACTGTTAATTATATCAAACAAAACTACCCTGAAGCTCAGAAGGTGGGTATTCTCGCCACAAGCGGAACCATCGAATCAAAGCTCTACCATAAGGTTTTAGAAAAGAATCAGCTGATCCCAATAGCACCAGTCCCCGAACAACAAGCGCGCGTCATGGATGCTATCTATTCGGATTGGGGCGTTAAGGCCGGGTTTTACGATCGCTCTAAAGAGTATTTCATCGGCGTTGGTAATACCCTGATTAAACAGGGGGCAGATGTCATTATCATGGGATGTACAGAAATTCCCCTTGCCCTGCGCAATGGAGATCTTGCAGTCCCACTAGTGGATGCGACAGAGGTCTTGGCTATAACAGCTGTTCAACATGCACTTAAGGAGTAGTAGATTAGCCCCACACACCTGATTTTGATCAAATAGTATTCAAAAGAGTCTCGTTATTGAATCAAATTGATAACAGGCTCTTTTATTAGGTTTAATTACATAATATCTGATGGTCATTCATTAAATTCAAGATTCCAATTTGTAAATTATGGTGGTTTGCGAGGGATGTTTTTTATTAATTTACTATTTAATCAAAATTAGATATTTTATAAAAATAAATTCGGTTATTCCCTTGACTTAGGTCATGGGCTTTGTTATTATAGTCAAGCGTCACAACGAGGCAAGAGCAAATTATAGCCATGAAACATGTGGTTTTGAACTCTTGACAGTGGTGATGGCGGATGGTAGAATTAAAGTCCGCCATTGATGAGGCGTGTGATAGAACATTGAGAATTAAATAATGAACATGGGGCTCTTGAGTAAAGAAGTACGAAGT
>CAZVAO010000014.1:4852-28219 GCA_964625175.1 uncultured Clostridiaceae bacterium | reverse complement strand
GCGGGTGGTTTATTGTACCGCACCTAGTGTGCGGTACTGGCTAAAGCCATTAATTATGACCATTAGGGCCTGTCCCTGGTGGTCACCAACTGACCATTGGGGACAGGCCCTAATGGTCATCTACTAAGAAAAAAGGACTGCACACTGTCAATCAGTGCTACAGTCCTTGTATGTTGGTCATTAATTTCTAGACCTTATTGTGCAGGTGCATAATCAATTTCCATATCGACTTTATAGAAATGGTTTATGTCTTTAAGGATGCCTAAGTCCTCACCATCAATCACACCGTCACCATTTAAGTCACAGAGGGGATTAACCCCACTATCCGTGACGGCGTGTCCGAAATTAGCGGTATTCATCAGAATGCCCTCGTCCGTTGATGTAATCATACCGTTGCCGTCGATGTCACCGGCAATAAGCTGAACCAAGTTCGTGCTAGCGTCCAGTATATTTGATTCACCACCTAATATAACGACATCTCGATAAGTCGTCGTCAGACAACGGGGCGTGCTGAGTTGAATATGGTATGTGCCAGCAGCTAGTGTAAGCTCAAATTCACCGTTAACATCCGTATCAGTGCTTTCAAGGACATTTGCATACGCGTTGTCATCATCTGCAAAAACTTCAACGACTATGTTATCACTAGGACGACCGCCCCAACCAAGCGTATCTGATAGGGTGCCGTTAAGAGTAGCTAAAGCTGCATTAACTGCTGCTTCGGCATTGACAATCCCCCAACCATAATCATCATCTTTACCTGGATCACCTAAATCACGAGCTGTCGTATAAAGGATGTTTTTGACTTCATCCACGGACAGATCAGGGTTGACTGAAAGCACTAAAGCAGCTACACCTGCTACAACTGGCGATGCCATAGAAGTACCGCTCAGTGTATGGTAACCACCATTATAGTAGGTAGAATAAATGGACCCCCCTGGAGCGGCAATATCCTTTAGATCTCCGTAATCAGAGAAGCTACTTCTGCTGTCATCGCTGTCTGTTGATATAACTGCGATACAGGCCTCATAATCGCCTGGGTAGTGTGGACTATCTGTACTTCTATTTCCACCGGCAGCTACACAAACAATACCTGCATTAGTTGCATTCTCAAGGGTCGTTGCTAAGGCATTGTCATAATTAGTATACCCACCAAGACTCATGTTAACCACTCTTGCATCCTGGGCAACAACATAACTGAATGCCTCAACGAGCGTAGCTGAATCCGTACCCAAATCCCCATTATCATTTGTAAACACATCGATAATCAGCAGTTCCGCTTCAGGAGCAATCCCCGCTATGCCAGTACCATTATTGGCAATACCTGCGACAATGCCTGCCACATGACTCCCATGTCCATCATCATCTTCGCCACCACTACTATCGACTACAGATGTAATATAGCTAAATTGACCCGCGAGGTCTTCATGATCAATATCAATCCCACTGTCGAGAATAGCAACCTTGATCTTATCACCCTCTCCAGTAGATCCCATCGTAATATCCCAAGCCTCATAGGCATTAATTGTATCCAAGTACCACTGTGTGGGACTTGGTAAAAGCGCCGCAGGATCGTCAACTTCTAATTCAGCTCTATAGAAATAGTTTGGCTGAACAGCGACAACACCGGGTTTCTCTAACATTTGCGTCATATAATCGTTAGTGGTCATTGTGCTTGGTACATTTTCTAAATATAGATTGCTATTTAGAGCTTTCCCAATTCTGTGATCTGCGGATGTTGGCTGCATCTCCGCATAGGTCACTAAGATCTCACCTGATCGACATTCATGTCCATTAATATAGATTATTGCCGCTTCGGGGTCTAGAATCTCCCCATCGCCTTCGGATACCGAAGAAGCCATAAGCGAAACCATCAGGGTCATAATCATCAGTAGCGCCAGTGTGAATTGCAGGGGTTTGTATTTCATCATTATCACCTTTCCTTTCTGATGATTCCTATTGGGTCACCGGAGGGACATATTCAGGGATCGTAATCGTTTCTTTGATAATCGTTATGGTCTTTGTTGCACCATCATAGTTAACTTGTGCACCAAGCACTTCAGCCACAAAACGCAGTGGTACGAAGGTGCGGGCACTGACTATGCGTGCGGCGATGTCGATTTCCTGTTCTAGTCCATTCACTAAAACGATTGGGGAATCGATTGTCAGTAGAATCACTTGATCTCCGTCAATGATTTCGACTTGACGGGTCTCAGCCAACCAATTAACACGTGCGCCCAACATCTCGGAGATGAAGCGAATCGGCACTAGTGTGCGCCCGGATTCTGAATCGATGAAAGGCCCTGCATCTAATTCACTACTCTCTCCGTTCATACTTGCCATGATCTCACCGATTGTCAGAACCACAATATCCTGCGTCACAATGGGCTCCGGTTCAACAAATGGTGGAAAATCGATTATGGGTGGCGTCACAATTGGTGGGAACCAACCGCCGCCACCGCCACCTGAAGACGTCGACGTTGTTGTAACACTTAAGGTTCCGCTTGTTGCTGAAGCCAGATGAGTCGCGGTCTCTGCAATTCTCTGTACAAAGATATAGCCTGTGCCAGAACGCAAATTACTGAAGACAGCACTCGTCTGCCACGCTTGGCCACTATTAATTGAATATTCATAACCATTATGTGCGCTTAAGGTCACAGAACTAGTAGTTTTAGTCACTAAAGATGGACTACTAGGTGCCACTGGTCCATCTGCTTTGGCGATTAGGCTACTGGCTGAAGTAACCTCACCAGTCTGCACAGAGGATTTTACAGTCAAAGTAAGGTTTTGGCCGATATCTGCTGCGACAGGCTGATAAGAGGCATTTGTTCCAACGGATTGTCCATTGACAAACCACTCGTAGCTTAAAACGCCTGTATTGTTTGTAATGTTGCTGATGTCAGCGGTAATAGTTTGCCCATACTGTACATTGCCGTTAATGCTAATGCTTCCAGCAAGGTCAGCAATCGTCCAATTGGCAAAGATTGTTCGCGGTAGATTAATAATCGTATTAAAGTTGTATAGATCCTGGCAGGCCACTGTTTGATACCAGTCATCGAAATCATAACCCAAACGAATTGGATCGGTCGGTCGACTGACTGGATCACCAAGGTTCACCATTACGTCAAAGTTCGTGCTACCAACATAGTTCAGATCGAAAGTCACTTCACAATCAGTGCGTTCCTCTATTTCAATCACAATATCGGGCGAAATATTTGTAATTTCATTCAGATCGCGTGCGCGCACATGATAGGTACCACTACCTAAACCACTAAACGTATCGGACAATTGCCAATCCCCATCATCTCTTTGGTACTCATATACTTCAGCACCGTTAGCAACAACTGTAATTGTCGCATTCTCTGCCCCAGCCCCATAGGCAGCTGTTTGAGAGGCTGTTATTGATACTTTGTCATTGGTCGTAATATCTACTACTTCACTTGTAGGGGAGGCCAGATGCGTATCCGTCTCTCCCACTCGCTGATAGAAGCTGTACTCTGTACCACGAGCAAGCCCAGTGAAATTAAAGCCATCCACCCAGGTTTGACCATCCAGCGAATATTCATAACCATTATAATTGACTAAAACAATGCTATTGCGAGTAACGGCTGCAACTATTGGGGCTGGTGGCACATTAGTATTTGCTTTCTTACTGAATGGAATCGTCTCGATATATTGTCCATTCAAGTCAGAGAAACTCACCACTACTTTTAAATTATAACCAACATCCGCTAGCTGAGTATGATAAGAAGCGGCTGATCCTACCACCGTATCTGAACCATCCAAACGAATCCACTCATAAGTCATTGTTCCCGTTGCTTCATAGGGTAATATCCGTCGCACTGTCAACGTTTCATCAAATTGGTTCGTGCCTTCCACAGTAGCATAACGGCTGAGGGTATCTAGATGCCATCCTGCATAAGCAGTCGTTTGACTCGATATTGTTTGTGAGAAATCGAAAAGATTAAGGCAAGAAGGCTCTTGATACCAATGGTCAAACGCATAATGGTTCCTAACTGGGTCATCTGGTTCTGCCACGTTGCCTTGAGCATCTGTAGTAGTTTGGAAACTGCCACCGCCTAAATAATTCAGGTCAAAGGTAACGGTAACCTCTCCCTCATTAACGATTAGAACGTCTGCAATTGCTGATTGGTTTGAGGAGTGTAGACTATCCTGCACCATGACCAAATACTCTCCTACTGCTAAATCTGTAAATACCGGTGTGTTAACCCAATTGGATCCACCATCAATACTATACTCATAATTGCCACTTCCTCCATATGGGAAAATCGTTATGCTCCCATCGTCGGTTGTTGCTCCGCGATCCGTTTTGGCAATATCACATGTAACTAAATCGTGGGTTGCTATAAGTGCATGACTGGCCTGTGAAGCACTTTGTGTTTCTGTTTCTACAGTTCTTTGATAAAATGTGTACTCTACGCCTGGATCTAAACCCTCAAATAGAGTACTAGTCTGCCAAACCAACCCATTTAGTGAGTATTCGCCATTAGTAATTGATTGTAGGGTAATACGGTTATGAGTTGTCTCCACATCAATAGGAGCAGGATCAACCGGAGCAGCTGCACCAGCTGTCTTTTCAATAATAATTTCATTTGAAATCATCGTACCGTATTCATCATCAGAAACAACACCGACTGTCACAGCATGTCCGATTTGCGAAGAATTAGAATGATAAATTGTCCCTATTGCACTTGGAATCGCGCCACCATCCAAAAACCACTGATAGTGTAGTGAACTCTGGTCAACATTGTTTTCCAGGTCTGTTATATTAACAGTCAAAGCATTACCATAGGCGGCATCGCCACTTATAGCAACACGACCTCCTAAAGTCGCTTTAATAGTGTGAATATCTACTTTAAACGGATCTGTCATTGTATTGATATATCCAGCAGGTTCATCATCCTCAGCCAATATATAAACGTCATAAGGAGTGCTTATAGCTAGGCCACTAACATCAAAACAATTCACGCCAGCGATCATGTCACGTGTTAGAGGATTATTAAAATCAGCAACAGTGGGAACGGCATCATTATTGACAACCAACACATCAAACTTTCCTGCTTCATCTGCAGTAAATTCGATCGTAGCACTAGTCGAACCGATCACAGTAACTTCACCATCACTTAAAACAGGCGCGGTTTCATCTGGCTCTTCAACGGTCAGTGTCACAACTCTACTCTCTAAACTATTTTCAGAATTGATACATGTATCATCCGTATTCGTCATTTTGCAGAAATAATACTCCGTGCCAATGGTTGTTGGCCTAAAGGTATAAGTCGCTTCCGTTTCACCATCCAGTAGGGTTGGCGTTACAGTAGTGGCCTCATCATTCGAGTACCACTGATAGCTAATACTATCTCCATTAGCTGCTACTGTGAGTGTTTTTTCGCGTGTTTGCACGGCTGTATCGGTTTCTGGTAAATCTGTTGTGATCTCCGGTAATGCAGCTAGGAAGCCTACAATTTCAACATCTGGAATCGTATCCGCTGTTAGACCAGCACCTGACCACGCACCATAGAAATAGTTGTTTGTATCACCAGCCGTTAGCATCGCGACTTTATCTTCTATGAATGGATCCGCTTCGCTCACGAAATGAATCGTTGTATTCGTGACATCTGAAGGACCCTTGCCCGCCACAAATCCAAATTTCACCTGTGAAATATTGGTGAAATCAGTATAACTCTGTGTGGAGCCTGTATAATCAAACACGGGTTGAAGGTAAATGCAGCCAAGGGTTTCATCATCATTATAGGCATAGTAGAGTTCCGCAATAACTTCATCAGGTGCAACCACGTGTCCTGCGGCAATATTGCTGGTCAAAGCAAGCGGGTTTGCAGCACCATGAGCACTATGCACATCAATAGTGGCCTCCGTATTAATCAACTGTAGAATAGCTTGATCATAGACTAAAGTAAGGCTCTGCTTGCCAATTAAAGACGCTCCATTAGCCGTTCTAACGCTCAGAGACACATCCACCGTAGGGTTTCCTCCATACATTACATCGGTGTCTTTCGTTATGAGTACCTGCATTTCATAGTCAGGACCTTGTATAGCCTCCGCATACCCTAATAAAGGCAATTGGATTGTAATCAAACCCATAATTAGTATTAATAATCCTATTTTTCCTGTCTTTTTCAGCATAATCCTGTCTCCTTTGACACCATACTTGTATTGTAAGTTTCTGCAATATGCACAATTAAGAGCATCGGCATCAACCCCCAAAATTCTCCATCTATCGTTACCGCTAATATTAAGAATAACTACTTCCAATATTATATCATGTAAAGTGGTCCTGCAAAACCCATTTAGATACTGATCAAAAAAAAGTTAGTAAAGTAAGATGCTAGTCAATTGTTGCTTCACCATACTGAAACACCCGGGACGGTTCGAAACACCCGGGACGGTTCTGGCTGTTTCAGAAATAAACACCCGGGGACAGGTATATTGTTTCGATAACGAAACACATGGGACAGATATACAATACGATTACTTGTGATATCGAGTAAATTACGTCAAATCAAATGGATTTATCATGCTCTCAGGTTTTAATTATGAATAAGTGTGTCCCTTACGTTTCGGAGACGGATCATAAAGAACCGTCCCACTTTTTGTGAAGTGAAACGCTGAGAACCGTCCCGGGTGTTTCAAGGACTACAATGACCCAACTTATAACGCCAAATAATGGTTAGGAATATCGACTCAATCATAAATTGGTCTAAAATCAATCGCTAACCCCCACCCCTATTGATTGACATCAATAAAAAGGTGCAGCTCCAGTAATAACTGAATCTACACCTTACATAACTTTAATTTTTAGGAGACTATTTGAACCTATTCATAACGCAATGCTTCGATTGGATCTAGTTTTGCTGCACGACTCGCTGGATAGCTGCCAAAGAAGAGCCCCACGAGAGCCGAAAATCCCCAGGCAATGAGAATCGAAGAAACAGAAATAATCTGTGGAATATCGATTATATTCGCAATGATCATGGCCATACTGACGCCAATAATCGTGCCAATAATACCGCCAATCATCGTCAAGAACACCGCCTCAATGATAAACTGAATCAAGATATCGCGACGGCGGGCTCCGATTGCTTTGCGGATCCCAATCTCACGCGTTCGTTCTGTAACTGAAACTAACATGATGTTCATAACGCCAATACCACCAACCAAAAGAGAAATAGCCGCAATGCCAGAAATTAACAAAGTGAGTGTTCCCATGACATTGCTCACAATAGAAAGCTGCTCCTCTGCACTAATAATTCGGTACTTCTCATCCCCGACACTATCATGGAGATTTTCCAGAACCGATGTCATTTCTATCATGATTGTTGGTAAATCAAGATTAGGTGCCATGCTAATCTGAATCGTATTCAAGTAGCGCGATTCACCCGTAATTTTCTGAACCGTCGTATAAGGCATAAATCCGGAAAAACTGGTTTGCATACCGCCAAATATACTATCTTCGTATTCGTAAATTCCTACAATCGTAGCAGGCGCTTTTTTCTTGCCTGTGTCGATGAAAATACGCTGAGAGATTGCTGCAGCACTTGAGCCAAACAGTTCTTCTGCTAAGTCTTCACCAATCACAATTACGTCACGGCGATTCTCGATATCGCCCTCATTCAGATAACGTCCATAAAGCATCGTTTTTTCTTCAATCTTATAGTAGTCAGCATTTACTCCAGTGACTGCAACCGTAGCGAGTGCACTGTTAACACTCACAGTACCTCCTGTGCTGACAACTGGAGAGATTGCTGTGATTTCATCTTCAAACCGCATCTTCAATTGCGCAACATCTATTACTGTAAAACGATCATTATTGGTAACCCCTTCAGCGCGCCCATTCAAATAGAGCGTCAAACGATTGACTCCAAATGCTTCGAAATTCTCTTCAATTAACGCTGTGCTTCCTTCACCCATACTTACGACCATAATAACCGAGGCAATCCCAATGATGATACCAAGCATAGTCAGAAAGGAACGCAACTTATGTGATCGAATGGCTGTAAGAGCGATCTTAAACGCTTCTAAGAACCTCATTTGGGCCACCTCCGGTTCTCATTAACCGCATCTGAAATCAAATGGCCGTCACGCAAATTCACAACCCTTTTGCTAAATTCAGCCATATCTTCTTCGTGAGTAACCATGATAATCGTGGTTCCCTCATCATTTAACGCACAGAACAACTCCATAATCTCAGTTGTGGTTTTAGTATCCAGGTTGCCCGTCGGTTCATCCGCAAGTATAAAGGTTGGGTTACTCACTAAAGCGCGAGCAATAGCGACTCGTTGCTTTTGACCTCCCGATAATTCATTGGGATCATGGTTCATCCGATCACTTAGACCGACCTTAGCTAAGGCCTCTCTAGCCCGTTCCTGCCGTTCTTTAACTGAGCAGTTCGCATAAACGAGTGGTAACTCAACATTTTTCAAGGCAGACATTCGGGGCAAGAGGTTAAAAGACTGAAATACAAAACCGATATTCTGATTGCGAATTTCAGCTAATTGATCATCATTAAGGTCTGCCACATTAACGCCATCCATGATATATGACCCAGCAGTCGGTTGGTCCAAGCAACCAATAATATTCATAAGTGTCGATTTTCCCGAACCAGAATGGCCCATAATCGCGACAAACTCAGAGTCTTTTACTTCGAATGTGACTTTCTGAAGTGCCTTAACCTGAATATCCCCTTCACCATAAAATTTATCTATATTTTCCAATCTCAACATTGGCGTTACTTCCCTCCGGTAGTAAGACGATTGCCCGTCATTGCACCTGGTCGCAATCCTGTACCATCTCCAGTGGTCAACCCCATATTGGATGCTGAGATCACTTCATCGCCTTCTTGAATTTCATCGCTAATAATCTGTATGTAGAGATCATTGGCAACACCTGTTTGGACTTGAATGGGAACGATTTCTGTGCCAACCTTTTTGCGAACAACACGCGACCCATTTGGCATCGTTACGACTGCATCTAAGGGCACGACCATTGCTTGCTGAGCTGAGTCAATCACAATATCAGCATTAGCGGTGAAATTCGGCTTCAGTTCACTTGTCTCATTAAGGATATCAATGACAATAGCAACCACCGTTTCGGAACCACTTTTGGTAGCCGCTGCTGCGATGTTGCTGATTTCACCTTGATAGATTTGATTGAAAGCATCGCCAAATACAGTTGCTGACATGCCAACAGACAATTTATTGACTTCATATTCTCCAACCGTTGCTTGAATTTGAAGCTTGCCTAAGTCACCCACCTCAAATGCAACGGCTTTACTGCTAACGTACTTTGTTTCTTCTAAATTAACCAAGGTTACAGCCCCTGCTATAGGCGAGCGAATCGTGTTACTTGCTATTTCAGCATATAACTCGTTAATCGACAATTTGCTTTGCCGATACTGTAAATACTTGATTTCCAAACTTGTTGGATTGCTGTCTGCCGTGTTAATCGTTACATTTTCTAAAGCCTGGTCATATTGCTCTTGCGCATCATCTAGTTCGCGCTTGCTAATCGCATAAACGGCATAAAGGTCTTGCTTCTGTTTTAAATTATCTTCGGCATCCGTCAGCGCTTCCTGCGCATCCAACAAAGCCTGTTGATAATTATTCTCTGCTATATTAAAGGACAATTGCTCTCGGGCCAATTGATCATTCAAATCATCATTAGATAATTTAGCTAATATCTGGCCTTTCGTAACGATACTGCCTTCTTGTACCATCACTTCACTGACAACACCACCACTACTGGTAAATACCGTTTCTGCATCCGTAAGTACAATCGTTCCACTCGTATAAATCGTGTCTTCAATATCCTGGATTCTGACAGAAACAGTGCTATTCAACGCAGCTTCTTCTAAAGCTGCCTGTTCATTTGCTCTCTGAGTGTAACGCCAGCCCCAGAATAGCGCTCCGACAACGACGATCGCAACAACGGCAATTAACCACTTTTTGTTCTTCATCTAATTCTCCTTCACATCAGCTAAAAATAAATAGTTTAATTCAAATTGATCAAAACTGTTGTTGACAGACATGGCTGTCATTATCAAAGCCTTCTCGCTCTCCATAACTTTGAGTTCTGCCTGCCACAATGCGACACCACTAATGGATTCCGCACGATATCGGATTTCAGCTTCTTGTAATTCCTGTTTAGCAATTACCAAACGTTGCTTTTGTAAGTCATAATTCTCTAAAGATGACAGAATGTTATAACCATCAGAGGCAATTCTTTGATAGAGACTATTCTTTGCATCTTGCCAATTGATGATTGCCTTTTGCTTTTCAATTTCAACATCGCGATATTCGTCTTTATCTTCTGAGAATTCTTCCCCCGCATACATCAGCTTTAATTCAGCAAATTCAACCTCTTTACCAAGGCGGTAGACACTCTCATCATTTTGCAGAGCCTCTTCATAAACCGCATCAATATTTAACTGCCAATCCGTTGGAATTGTCGTTGTTATTTTCCCAGCAAGCTGAATCTCGGCAGCTATGGGTTGGCCCATCAATTCATTGAGAGAAAAAATAGCCTTCTGATAATCCTGTTTTGCTTTCATCAATGTGAGTTCCTGATTCTGAAAATTGTGTTTGTCATTAAGATAGGCTGTTCCAGATATTTGCCCATTTTCAAGCTTGATTTGAGATGCCTGGTGTTGCAAATCAGCGATCTCCAGTTGTTTTTCGGCGATTGCAACATCCAATTCCATTAAATAAACCTGTTCATAGGCATCGTTGACATCATATTCAAGCTGAATCTGACGCTCATCCTCATTGCGTTTCGCTATTTCCAAATCAAGCTCTGCGCGCATTGGGGTAATATTTTTATCGATTTTCTTTTGCAAACGGGTCGCAGCTGTGCCAGAGCGAACATTAATGTCCTCTGCCTCTTCCACAACATCTGACAATTTTTCAGCCAAATCATCTAGATTTTTCTCAGCGAAATAACCATCACTGTCTGCGAACCGTGCCATCTCCAGAGCCTGATTTAAATCTATTTCAAGTATACCCGTCGCTGATGCAACGGCTAATAAACTCAAAATTAATATGGCTGGCATTAATAGCCACTTTAGTTTTTTCATTATTGCATACCCCCTATCCTATTTACTGCACTGCTTGCACTGGCGTTAGGTAAATCAAATCCTGTCGTCACCGTCGCCTGAAATTTCATAATAAACGTATTGTACTCATAAACAGCACAATTATAGGTGTTGTAGGCCTGAATGTAGGACAACTCAGCCATTAGCAGCTGGGTTTTATCAATGGTTCCCGCTGCAAATAAAGCCTGTGCCTCTTCCCAATTGTGGAGTTGATCATTGTGTTCATTAAACACGAGTCGAAGATTGCGCATGTTATACTGTAAATCGAGAACCGTTTCTCGAACATCTTTTTCAACACTGAGCAATGCTTCACCATACAATAAAGCCTGCTCTTGACGGTTTAGCAGCAAGTCATTGTACTGTTCTTCAGATGTTTCGTCTAAATGGAAATTTTCATAGGCGGCAATCTGAAAATCGAAGGTTTCCAATTGCTTCTGATCTTGCCTTAGAGTTAAGTTGCTCTCAAAAGCATCACTTAAATAGTAATCGATATTAAATATGCCCAGATCGGTTTCAAACTCGGTATACGCCGACTGATAGACCGTATCCATAGGAACATCAATTAAAGCATTAAGATTGATCCGCATCAACTGTAACTGACGCTCTGCCTGATTGCAGCTGATGATTGCCTCCTGATAATCTGCCTCTTGTGTGAGAAAGTCGGTCTCGCTCATCTGTCCCAAATCATAGGCAAGTGTCTGCTTCTGACGATTTATTGTTGCAATTTCAAGTCGAATACGTTGGAGTTCCAGATTATTGGCAGCCTGCATATAGTTTAGGTAAGCGCTGCGCAACTCTATTTCGTATTTGGTATTTAATACGACTGCTTGAGCTTGTTCCATTTCCCAAGTTTGTTCGGCTTGGATGCGAGCGAGATCCCGTTGTAGTACAATAGAAAACTTCATCGCGTCGGGAATATCCATACCTAACTGTCTAAATAGTGCCGTTCGCCGACTATAGGTAATACTCGCTCTAGTCGCGTTTTCTAGAGCCTCTTGATAAGATCGTTCGGCCACGTTGAGATTAATCGCAACTTCCTGCAATTGGCTACTAGAAAAATGCCAATCTTCCATCATCTGTGCATAGCTTCTTTCATCTGCCGCCTGCGTATTTAGAACCACGCCACCAGTCAGCACAATGGCCAAAGCTATAATTAATATCCTTCTTGTAATCTTCATAAATAACCACCCTCATTAATTAACGTCCCTCGTAACCCTTATTATACCCCGAAATAAGCGCGAGCAAACAATATCCTTCATACCATTACCATTTTAATCATTTTTGATCATATAATCTAACTTAGCTATTATACGCTTATTCTGTGTCAATCGTGTGGCAGAATGCGTGGGCCTTAGGGGTTGCCTCTCGTCAATATGAAGCGGCCTGCGCGATGAAGCATGCTCCACATATTGTGGTAATAAACTTCGTTTGCGTTAGTTTGGATTGAATATGGCAGTTATTTAAAAATTTAAACCACAAAGAGCACGAAGCAGGGCAGATTAGGCGTTAGGAACCAGCTGAATGATAAAACGACCGTTCAACCATCGTTCCACCATTGTTTAACGATTGTTTAACGATTGTTTAAAAGCAATACTACCACTTACTGAATAGCATGTGCATCTCAATGTGGGTGGAAAGTTGGTCAGTTAGTCGGGGATCGGGATCGGCGTGAGTATAAATGCTTTACAGAGTAATTGCCAAGCGATAGCCAAGCAGTTGCCAAGCGATAGCCAAGCGATTGTTGAATAGCCGCTTTGCGGCCGTTGGATCTAGAGGCCAGCTGAATAAAAAAACGATCGTTTAACGATTGTTCGACCATTGTTTAACCACTGTTTAGCGATTGTTAAAACAGCAATACCTGACACTTACCGAAAGGCAAATAGAAGTCAAAAGGGCCGTCGCATTAAATGTATTAATGCGCCAGCCCCTGTAGAGTCCGCCCTAAATCACAGGACCCAGACAATGAATGTCCATCGTGCTCGTATAATGTATCGCCTCGTTCTTGGTCATTCTGCCGTTCAATACCTTCAGAGCCAACTCAAACGCTTCCTCACCGACTTCTTCAATCGTTTTCTCTCCAGTCAAAATCAAACCGGCATTGAGGTCCATATCAAAAGGCATCCGCTCATAGGTGTTGGGATTACCACAGATTTTTATAACCGGCATACTTGGAAAGCCCTGGGGAGCACCCCTACCGGTTGAAAACATCATGAACTGAGCACCCGTAGCGGCCATACCCGTGAGAATTTCAGGTTCACGCCCCGGAGTGTCCTTGATCCAAAGACCTTTTTCAGTGGTAACTTGCTGTGAATACTTTAGCACACCCTGAATCGGTCGGTGCCCGCTTTTCACGATTGCTCCTAAACTCTTTTCCTCAATACTGGATAAGCCACCCCTAATATTGCCGGGTGTGGGCTGACCGCCACGCATATCTTCTCCGACAGCCTTGGCACGCGCTTCCATCCTGTTGACGATTTCATAAATCTTTTGTCCAACTGGGCCGTTCTCACCACCGACCGCCCGTCGAGCCAGGATATGCTCACCACCAATAAACTCCGTCGTCTCACCGAAAATGACCGTCGCGCCCAAATCCACCAATTTATCAGCTACATAACCGATTACACAGTTGGAAGCCATGCCGCTGGTTGTATCAGACGCCCCACATTTAATACTCATCACCACTTTGGAAATATCAACACACTCCCGCTGCAGGTCCGAAATCTGGATTGCCAATTGCTGGGCAAGGTCGGTTCCAGCCTGAATTGCCCGGCTCATACCGCCTAGCTCCTGAATGTTGATCATCTCCACCGGCTTGCCGCTTGCCGCAATTTCGTCGTAGAGACGTTCTGTATCTGTGCCTTCACAGCCCAATGTAACAATCAGAGCTGCACCGACATTGGGACTGCAGCCCAAACCAATCAGTGTATCTGTCACTCTTTGTAAATCTAAAGGTAGTTGACAGCAGCCCTGATGGTGGAAAAAACCGACCGTACCCTGCACAGCGTTGCATATGGCCTGCGCCACATCAGTGGCACAGATAACACTGGGAATCACTGCCACATAATTGCGGCTTCCCACTCTACCATCTGATCGCACGTAACCGTGAAATGTATAACTCATCGCTCTGCTCCTCCCTAAAGGTCGCCGCGGCCGCGTTTTGCAACCATATTGTGGATATGGACGTATTCGCCTTTGCGGATAGTGGCGCTGGCTGCACCGATGCTTTCACCGTATTTAATAATGTCTTCACCTTCAGTGATCGCGCAGACCGCAATCTTATGTCCAAAAGGGACCTCTCCAATCACGAAAACCGAAAAACCGTGGCCTTTTTTATCGCGAACTTCCACCTTCGTACCATCACTAATCCCGTTGGCAAAAATAGTTGCTACATTGTCTTTGTCATCCACCTGCAATGCTAATTTTAATTCTCCCATAACGTATACCCCTCTTCTTCCTTATATCGGTGTAGCAACCACAGACACGCCGTCAGGAATTACGACAACTTCAGCGTCTTGGCCCTTAATACGATAAGCAATTTCCAAGGCCTCATCTGGGGTAGCGGCGTAAATTAAATTGGCCCTCTCCACTGTTTCCCTTTCCAGGTAATCGCTGACTAAGATTATTTGATGTTTTTTCAGAACACGGGCGTATATTTGCACGCACCATTGTTCACTAATTGTCTCTTTCGGTGGAATTGCTGCCAGATAGCGATCAATTTCATCAACGCTACCCATGGTCATCAGCTTTCCGAAAAATTCCCCTCCGATACCATCCGCACAGGCGGCAATCATAATGATCACCCCGTCACTACCCGCACAAACTTCAGCCGTAGTTACAGCTTTCGGCGTCTGATAGAGATTTTGATCCAGAGGATACCCGCCATTAGAGGTGACCACGATATCCCCAGTTATAGCAGGACGTTGAGCCAGTTCCCTGACAAATTCGACCCCATGCGCATGCGCCTCTATGGGATCACCCGCAAAAGCGGCAATCACTTTCTTCTCGCTGTTTTCAGCAACGTTGAGGATAAAAGCCAGTTTCGCCCGCCGAGCCGCTTCCTCCATGTCTAGGTGAATCGGATTTTGATCCATTACTCCGGCAATCGCTTTAGGGCTGGCAACAGCCTGATAGGAATGATTCTCGTTAACCGTGCTCCTATTGCAGATACCTGGCAAAACACTCTTGCGCCCACCCGAGAAACCTGCAAGTAGATGCGGTTCGATAAAACCTTCCGCCAGCAATAGATCACAATCCACCGCTAGGGTGTTCATATGGAACTCAGCACCCGAGGGCAAGGTCCCCATAAACGTGAAATCCTCTGCACAATAGGCATCGTTTACGGCAATCCGTTCATGATCTACAATTTCGTCGCCGAACATCCGACGCATCTCTTCTTCTGTAGTAGCGCGATGAAGTCCTGTGGCAATCAGTATGGTGATCTCCGCATCTGGATTCCCAGAGCGGATTTCTGCTAGCAGTAGCGGCAGTGTTAGTTTACTGGGAACCGAACGGGTATGGTCGCTGGTAATCAAGACCACCTTTTGTTTCCCTTTAGACAGCTCGCTCAGCGGCGGAGTGCCAATCGGAAGAGCCAGGGCCGCGCGCACCAATTCCTCTTCACTCTTACCGGGATCAAAGCAATCGGCTTCAGCGGTAATGACTGCTTTTATATTCTTTTCAGCAATATGGATTTCTGTCAGCCCTGTATGATAGGGTATTGCAATGGTTTTCATCATATTCCTTTCTTCTCTGGGTCTGATTCCTGTTTCATAAAATTGAATCGTTTGGTCAATGCTGAAAATCGCAAGTGATTCAGACAGAGTCAAGCCCGTACGTTTTCGAAAACGCCACCAAAGATGGAACAAGACCACTCCGTTTTGGGTACCATGCGCAATTGTTGAAGCAATTAATCCAAAATGCCAGTAAATCATCCCTAAAACCAAACCCAAAACCCCACTTATTATATTCAAAGGGAATTGATTGTGGGCGAGCCCAAAGGCTATCGCTGTAATGATAATCGGCCATGGATATGTGAAAAATAATTTAATTAGTGAAATTCCTGCAAAGCGGAATAGTAATTCTTCACCGAGTGGTGCAATAAGCACGGTTAAGGCAACTGTTTGCCAAGCTGATCGCTGCCAAAGAATGAGTAAGCCCTGAGTCGCACGATCTGGCTCTTTGGTGGTTATGGCAGGTCCCATGGAGGCAGACACCAAACCCATCAGGCTTCCGGCTATAAGTCCTACAATTATATTTTGAAAGGGCATGGTGTTTCTCCTTTAGTTGATGTGGTCATGATAATAAGAAGATTTGAGTAAATCAATGGCTCAGTACATCCTTGTCATGCAAACCTATCATCCCCCTCTTGTGATGCCACATCCTAAAAAGAGTGAGGCCCATCACCTTGGGCGTCACTCTTGCTCGTTTAGATGATGTTATGCTTAACGTTTGGGACCTATTGCAAAATCTCTTCGAGTGCTTCACAGGCGATCTGATTATCGGTTAGCGATCCGACAGAGATTCGCAGCATTTTGCTCACAAGTGGGTGCGTGTGACACACGCGGCGGGTTTTAATTTTCCGTTTAGCGAGCTCATCAAATACGTAATCTGGATCTTTAC
This sequence comes from uncultured Clostridiaceae bacterium, assembly GCA_964625175.1. GTDB lineage: Bacteria > Bacillota > UBA994 > PWPR01 > PWPR01 > CAZVAO01. The sequence goes on along the minus strand of CAZVAO010000014.1, from coordinate 11,478 downwards.
TAAGTTCCAATAAAATAAAGTTCGTACAGCTTGGTAACGCCTTTACTCCTTCAATAGCATTTAATTGGTTACGAAAGACCTCACGAATTTCCTTGACCTCTGCCATATAACCCTCAAACCCTGAAAAATGATCCAAAAGTGAAGCTGCGATGTGTTGAACAATATTGCTGATATTATAATGCCCTTGAAAACTGCGCAGATGCTTGCGCAAGGCCGGATTAGTGATGGCATAGCCAAGACGTAAGCCAGCAGCCGCAAACGCTTTAGACATGGTGCGTAGTATGATTAAGTTGTCATATTGATCCACATACTCTTGCAGTGATACCCCACCAAACTCATAGTAGGCCTCGTCTACGACGACAATCGATTCGGTATTTTCTATAATTCTTAAAATATCTGCTACAGGCAGATTATTGCCCGTTGGATTATTGGGATGACAAATCATCACCATACCGATCTCTTCCCGTTGCAAGACCTCAATCATTTGATCCACTTGCAATTGAAAGTCGGGTGTTAGTTCAACATCAAATACGCGATTTCCCACTTGTTGTGCGTAATTGTAATAGAGCCCGAAAGTAGGCGGTGTCAGCATGATTTTTTTCTCAGGACCACTGCAATTCGTAAACACATTTCGGATTAAGATATCCCCACCATTGTCCGCAACAAGTTGATCTTTTGGAAAGCCTGTGTAGCGCGCTAAGGCATCTAATAGGGGCCCGTTTTCTTGAGACGTATAGCGATTAAGCTCTACTTTTCCCCAATCAATATCAATAGACGATGGGCAAATGCTCTGTGGTGTCCAAGCACTCTCATTGTTATCTAATAAATAGTTACGCATGATTGTTTTCTCCTAACTTAAAGCATAATTTAGCAGCGCTTGAGCATGAATCAAAGATGTGTTGAAAATTGGGATGGGGCTGTCCTTTTGATAGATCAAGAGAGGAATTTCCGTACATCCTAAAACCACACCTTGGGCACCCTCTTCCGTTTGCAATCTTGTGATAATATCCACATACTGAGCACGCGAAAAATCCTTTAGTTCCCCAAACGTGAGCTCGTTATAGATGACATTGTGCACCACTTGTCGCTCCTGTTCCGATGGGATTACAACGTCTATATCAAACTTTTCTTTAAGGCGTCCGCGATAGAAGTCGCCTTCCATCGTAAAGCGAGTCCCTAGCAAGGCCACCCTATTCAAACCCAGCTTCTTAATTGCCTCACCTGTCGCATCTGCAATATGGATCATGGGTGTTTTGATGACCTTTTCCATTGCTGGAAAACACTTATGCATCGTATTGGTCGCAATAGCAATTACTTCAGCTCCCGCCGCTTCGAGCTGCTGTGCAACCTTAATTAAAGAAGCATCCGCCTCGTCCCACCGGCCCTCATTCTGCAGAATGACAATATCATCAAAGTCGTAAGAATACATCACAACATCCGCTGAGTGCATTCCGCCAAGGCGATCGCGCACCTCTTCATTAAGTATGCGATAATACTCAATTGAAGATTCCCAAGTCATCCCACCGATAATTCCCATGCGTTTCATTATGATTACTTGACTCCTTTTTATAATTTATTTTTGACTATTAATAATATTATACCGTAAAAACATCAACTTTCGCACAACATTAGAAAATATTCAGTTTTTATGACTGACCAGAATCGACAATTGAATTGAAACCAAACGCTTAGAAATCTGTTGTACTAATCATAACACCTTTGAAGCTGTAGGATTAGATACAGCATCAAAGGTGGTCGTCTCTTTGCCTAACGACGCATCCTAACGCTTGTGATTCATTTCTTTAAATTATTAATCGACTTGAAATAATCCTTCAACACTTAAATAACGCTGCCCAGTATCCGCCATAATACCGACGATTACTTTCCCTTTGTTCTCAGGTAGTGCTGAAACGCGTTGCAGTGCACAGCCTACGGCACCTGAAGAAATACCAACCAACATGCCCTCACCTCGCGCTAATTCGCGACACATCTCAAAGGCATCTTCGGTACTGACTAAAAGGATTTCATCAATAATTTCCTTATCCAAAGTTTCAGGCACAAATCCCGGTGCGGTTCCCATCATTTTATGTGGTTTAAATATACCTTTGGAAATATAAGGCGAACTCTCGGGTTCGATCGCCAGTAATTGAATATTCGGATTCCGCTCTTTCAGATAACGACCGGCTCCACAGATGGTTCCACCGGTACCAAGAGCCGCTATGACAATATCCACTTTGCCGTCGGTGTCTTGCCAGATTTCGGGTCCGGTTGTTTTATAATGGGCGCCAGGGTTATCTTGGTTAATGTGCTGTCCCACATAAAAATACTCAGGATGCTCTTCAAGGATGTCTTTCATCATGCGCTTTGCACCAGCAGTTCCTTCATTGATCGGCGAAAGCACCAGCTCAGCTCCAAAAGCCTGTAATATCTTTCTACGTTCCACAGACTGTATCGCACACATACAAAGAATCGCACGATAACCTTTTATTGCAGCAATATAGGCAACCGCCATCCCTGTATTACCACTGGTTGTTTCAATCAGGGTGTCTCCGGGTTTAATCAACCCTTTGCGTTCGGCTTCTGTAATGATATTGTAAACAGGACGGTCTTTGATACTAATGGGGTTAAGAAATTCACACTTAGCAAAAACCTCGGCATTTTCAGAGAATGAATTCATCTTCACTAATGGGGTATTACCGATTAATTCGGTCATATCAGTAGCATATTTCATCTTAAGCACTCCCTCTTTCCAACAATTAGGATTTGAATTGTTTTGATTATAGCACAATTTAGACAGTATATATGTATTTGTGAAGCGAAAAAAGACCTAGTGATGAAATTATATTTCACATATTTGTACATAATTATACTATTTTAGACTGTGATATGCTATTATAAAAGAATTAAGTTGCATATTTATTCACCAGGAGGAATATAAATGAAATTTGACGTAAAAGCATGGGTGGAAAACCATGCTCAAGAACTGACTGAAACAAACAACAAAATCTGGGCCTTCGCAGAAACTGGCCTTCAGGAAAGCAAATCTGCCCAGCTGCTCGCTGATATCCTTAGCAAAGCAGGCTTCTCAGTTGACTTGGGTGTCGCCGATATGCCAACAGCCTTAGTTGCCAGTTACGGATCGGGAAACCCCGTTATTGCTATTTTAGCGGAATATGATGCCCTGTCTGGCATAAGTCAAAAAGCCCTACCAGTTAAAGAGCCTTTAGAAGAGGGAAAAGGCGGTCATGGTTGTGGCCATAATATGTTGGGAACAGGCTCGCTGGGGGCATGTTTAGCGGTTAAAGAAGCCATTGATGCTGGGACCGTTACGGGAACGATTCGTTTCTACGGATGCCCCGCTGAAGAAATTTTCAATGCCAAAGGCCAAATGGCGAAAGCACATCTATTTGATGATGTTGATTTGGCAATTACCTGGCATCCTGCGACCCTAACTGGGGTACAACTGGCCAGTTCACTTGCGGTTAATTCTGCAGTCTTTAATTTTCACGGTGTTACTGCTCATGCCGCGGGCGATCCGTTTAATGGGCGCTCTGCCTTGGACGCCGTTGAATTAATGAACGTTGGAGTCAATTACTTAAGAGAACACATTACACCCGATGCCCGTATTCATTACACAATTACCAATGGCGGCGGCGAGCCCAATGTTGTACCTGCCGAAGCAGCCTCGTGGTATTATGTGCGTGCCCCGAAACGCAAAACAGTTGAGGAGATCTATGCCAAAGTGATTAAAATCGCTGAAGGCGCTTGTTTGATGACAGAGACCAGTCTTGATGTTGAATTTATCGATGGCACTTATAACCTGCTGCCGAATGAAACTATCGGCAATGTGCTCCATGAAAAACTCATGGAAGTCGGTGCCCCACAGTTTGACTGTGAAGACAAAGCGTTTGCTGAAGCAATCAGCAAGACCTATCCAGAGTCCTATATCGCAAGCCACCTTGACAAAATACCCGATTCTTTAGCAGAATATAAAGACAACCTCACGGGCAAATATCTCTGTGATACTATTTTACCCCCTTATGGCAAAGGTCAAATTCAAATGGGATCAACGGATGTAGCTGATATTAGCTGGGTCGTTCCAACCGCTCAGTTCCGTATGGCTACACATGCTATCGGTACGCCAGGTCACTCTTGGCAGCTCGCAGCTTCTGCTGGCATGAGTATTGGTCATAAAGGGATGCTCCAAGCTGCGAAAGCACTTGGCCTCACTGCTATCGACTTCATGCAAAGCCCTGAAAAAGTGGCTGAAGCAAAGGCAGAGTTTATTAAATCCACTGCGGGTGAAACCTATACTTGCCCGCTGCCCGATGGACTCATGCCTCCGATCAACCGATTCGGAAATAAATAAAAGAAATGACTGACGCTCTGTGAAAAGAGCGTCAGTTCTTTTAGGGGACAAGGGGGCGGAATTAAGGGGTTTGGGGTTCGGGGCTGGGAACTCGGTCTCCGTATACAAAACTAGGCATCTGTGCTCCTTTGTCTTAACTCTCTGAGTAAGCCCGCAAGTAACTTGCTCACTCTCACCATAAGACTGTTCGTTTCCAGATAGATGCTCTCATAGACGTACCCCAAATCTCTTGCTAAAAGTATCTGGTATTTCGCTTCCTCAAGTGAAGCACGTGCAATAACTAAAAAGCGGATGTACTCCTTAACAGTCTCTCTTGCTCTACCCTCAACAATGTTGCTGGGAACAGAAATTACTGCTTTGCGGAGTTGTATAGTTAAGCAAAATCTCTCGTGATCTGGGAACCCAGTAGTTAACTTATAAATATTTAGTGCAAGTTGCTGAATTTGATACAAGCTCATTAGAAGCTCACAACATCAATATTATACCATATATTAACATTTATGATATATATTATAACACGATAGCTTATAATATCTGAATACTTACCAATCTAACTTACAAAGATACCTATTATCCTATACTTTAATCTGGCTCAAACCCCATCACCCATTTCCGAACCCCGAGCTCCCATCCCCTCACCCCCCAATAAAAGACCGACTTTCAGTTTTTTATTTATTCTTTGCAGGAGTTTCCTTTTGACAATCGAAATACTTCACAAGTTCATTATGAAAGGAGTCGTTTTTATGCGTATTGCTGTTGCCAGTTTCACTAATGAAACCTGTACGTTCTGCCCTGATCCGACTACTATTGCTGATCTTAAACCTAATGTATTCCGTGGCCAAGAGATGTTTGATAAGGCCCGTGGCATCCCAAACTACATCAACGGTTATTTGTCCGTCCTCGAAAACAAAGAGAACATTGACTTAGTCCCTATTCTAATTGCTGGGCGAACCAGCGGCGGTTTCCGTGCTTGGTTTGATGAAGAAGCCTATAACAAGTATGCCAATGAAATCGTGGATACAATCGTTGCAACGGGTCCTTATGATGGCATTCTACTAGCCCTTCATGGTGCTATGGCCGCCACAAATATCCCAAGACCAGAAGCTGAATTATGCCGTCGTATCCGCAAAGCAGTGGGTCCGAATCCCAAAATCATGGTGACCCTAGACCTCCATGCTAATGAAGATGCTGAATTGCTCGAACCCACCGATGCCGTATTTGTCATCAAAACTTACCCACATGTGGATTCTTATGAAACCGGTATAGCTGCGGCTGAATTTATGCTGGAGACCCTCAAAGGAAACGTCAAACCCACTCAAGCCTGCTTGAAGCCGGGGATCGTTTCTGCAAGTATTTTCCAAGCCTCTGCTTACCATCCGATGAAAGAAGTCTTTGCACGTTGTAGCGAATGGGAAGCAAAAGATGGCGTAATCCGTGTTGATGTCGCTCCCGGCTACGCTTATGCAGACGTTGTCGATATCGGCATGACCGTATTTGCCCTAACTGACGATAACCTAGCACTTGCTGAAGAAATCGTCAAGGATGTTGCCGAATTGGCATGGTCCTATAAGGAAGACCTCAACCGTACTTTACCGAAAACAGAAGAAGCCGTTCGCCAAGTGATGCAACTCGTTGCCGACGGCGAAGGTCCTGTTTTAGTTGCTGACGGTGCAGACCGCACAGGTGACAGTACTTGGATGTTACGCGAACTACTTAAGCAAGGGGCCAAGAACTTTGGTATCCCTGGTATCGCTGATCCAAAAGTAACTAAAATGCTCGAGGAAACCGCCAAGGTTGGTGATCAAATTACAGTTGAAATCGGAGGTTGGGCTAGTGTTCACTCTGGCACGCCTGTTGAAATCACCGGTACGATTACCTTCATGGGCCGCCCCAGTTACAAGCGCATTGGTCCCATGGGCAAAGGGCAACTGGTCCAAGATAAATTTGTGGTAGCGGTAGACCTCGGTAATAATAATCACGTCGTTATATCCGAAGAGATGAGGGGAGCAAATGATAGCGCCCCATTCACTGCCGTTGGAATTGACTATACAACGCTTGATATTATTGTGCTAAAAGACCGTGTGCATCACAGAGCCTATTGGGATGATGTTGTTAAGACCGACTTCCCCATCAATGCTCCGGGTATTGGTGCTGTCGACTTATTGACACTCCATTATGACAATGCCCCAGACGATGCTTACCCAATCGGTAAGAATTGGCGCAATAAATAAACACTCACTAAACACAAAACCACCTC
>CAZVAO010000014.1:335-4752 GCA_964625175.1 uncultured Clostridiaceae bacterium | reverse complement strand
GTTGGTCAGTTGGTCAGAATTTTGGATTTAGGGGTTCTGGCTAGGTGATTGGCGTTAGGCGATGACTGCTAGGTGTTAGAAATCAGCTGAATGATAAAACAACTGTTTGACCATTTTTTGCCTATCGTTTACCTATCGTTTGACTATTGTTTAACCATTGTTCAACTACTGTTCCACAATTATTAAAATGCCTCATCCAACAACTCAAGCATTATTCGATTAAACGCCTCGGGATTGTCCATATTAGACACGTGTCCCGCATCTGGAATCACAAAGACCTTGCAGTTGGGGTAGGCTACTACCCAATCGCTAGCATGTGCTTTGATGGTTCCAGTCTGATCATATTCCCCATAAACTACGTAAAATGGACACTCAATTACAACCTTTTCTTCATGCAAACAATTGGCAATGCCCGCCCATGAGGAAATAAACTCATCCTTATTAAACTTGTCAAACATTTCTATTAATTTGACTCTCACTTCAGGAATAACTGAGGTCTGCTTAGCCATCGCGTTCTTTAATCCATTCCAAGTATAGAGCTTAAGAAGGAGCATTGAGTAACGCAGGGCTACCGTTTCCCACAGTGGGTACTTGATAAATATGGGCGTACCATCCGCTACCATAAGCCCGGCGGTGCTAGCTGGATAAAGCCTCACAAACTCTTGAGCTGCATAAGACCCCATTGATAAGCCCACAATAACGGCCTTAGCACGATTCTCAGCCTGTAAAATACGGTGAATATCCTCTGCCACCTTAATAACATTAAACTCAGAGAATGGCCTCGATTTCCCGTGCCCACGTGCATCGATGGTGATCACACAATAATTCTGTAAAACGGCAAGTTGCTCGACCCACATGTCGCGATCTAAGCCAAACCCGTGAATTAATACAACGGTTTGCTCACATGCTTCATTGAGTAAATCATAGTATACCTTGCCATCTGGCGATTGAATGAACTTCTCTGCCATATTGAAACCGCTTCCTTCCTAGTTAACCTTTAGAATCACTAATTACGAATAATCCCCACACCAATTTACAGACAGATTCGCTCCTTCGAGTCGCAATCACTCAGGTAAGCGTTTCAGGAACTAAATAAAATCTAAATTCTTATAGCCATTTGCGCGCACGATACTCTGCAGTACTTTGAGGGAGCCGACGGCATCGTTGAGATCAAATAGTTCAACAGGCGAATGGGAATAACGACGAGGCACTGCCAAGGTTCCGCAAGGCACCCCTTGACCAGAGATGTGTAAATGCGTTGCATCGGTTAAGTAACCATCGCCAACCAATGTTGCATATTGAACATTAATCTGGACCGCTTCGGATTGGTCTTCAATCATTTCCAGCACTTTGGGATAGACATGTGAATGGAGCCCTGATGTAACCACGCCATCCATTACGGGACAAACTGGCCCTTTACTCAAGTAAACAGGGAGCTCTTGAACGGTATTGATGTCGGGTGTATCCCCTGCGGGAATGGTATCGAGCACAATAGCATAATCCATATCCAAGATATTCCCCAGTACGGCAGCGCCCCGCATACCGATTTCTTCTTGTACGGTAAAAACCCCATAAAGGGTGCCGGCAAAGTCATCATTTTGAATCTGTTTAAAGAGCTCAATGATAATCGCACAATTGATCCGATCGTCGACCGATTTTGTGCAAATCATATCGGGGTTGGCCATCTCTTGATAAGCGCCATCGAAAGAAATTTTACTGCCAATCTTAATTCCCAATGCTTCAACGGCTGATCTTGATGTCATACCAGTATCAATGTAGCATTGCCGTGGCGTATTGATCGTAGGCACGGCTGTAGGGCTGTTTAAGTGGCCTGGTCGAATGCCGATGATCCCGGGGATGGACCCGTTTATCCAAATTTTGCGTCCCTCTAACACTTTATTCGAAATGGATCCGATTTTATCAAAAGTGATAAAACCATTGTCATGGATCCCTTTAACGCAATAGCCCACCTCATCCGTATGGGCCACGATGGCTACAGTAGGACCTGGTTTTATCCCCTTTTTAGTCGCAATCAGGTTGCCAATCCGATCAACTCTAACGGCGTCGGCATGCGGTGTAATCGCGTCTCGAACATAGCGCACCACCTCTTGCTCAGATCCAGAAACCCCCACTAAAGCACATAATTCTTTAAACGACTGACGCAATTGTTCTTTCATAATTATCCTCCATCACTAGATTCTTATCGTGTAAAACTCAAGCTTACACAATAGTTGCAAATAAATTAATTGACTCCTAACAACATCCCGAAATTAGAAAGCGATACTCCGTGATTCCGCAGATTATGCTATATAATGATGCTGTGATTTAATTCATATTATAGCACACTGCCCACTATCACGAATCATTGTGATTGCAGGATTTAATCGTATTTTCTTGTGATATTGCTCACAATAATACTTGCAAGAATTTAAGCATTTGAAAAAGCAGTTACAATGAAAAACCCACTTCACCTGAAATGGGTTTTAATGATAGCTAGGTTGATCAATTAAATCTGCATAACATTTGTCTTTATTAGATATATCTATAGATTGCAGCTACACCTGTATCACTAGGCATTTGCTCTTTCGGAAGAACGATGACTTCACCCTTGCTTTTTATTACCAATTGAGCGATATCATCCAGCAAATCGCTATAATCACCATCTTGTAGTTGGCTCACTGCAATTCTTCCCGAATCACTGATGTGCCCTGGAATCATCTTTTCCGCTTCTACGAAAAGCGTTTTGATCCTGTTTTCAAAGGCAGCCTTGGTCACCTGCGCCAAATCATCCGATCCTAAATAATTTGCTTGTGAGTTTTTATAGGAATCTAATAGATTTTTAATCTTTTCCTGATAAATCGGATCTATAACCTTAAGTGCTTTTGCTGTTAGCTGGTCTAACTCTAATGATTCGTAGGAATAATCAATTCCATCCTCCAATAAATAGGGGTTGTGGCTTAAATCTCTGAATAAAGAATGATACTCCTTTAGTGAAACGATAATGAGGGGCATTTTCGACGGTCTTGAATAATGATCTAAGACAAACCGATCGACATACCTAAAAAACTTTTCAGTGTCTTTATCAATTTCTGGCTGTTTCCCGCCGTGTCCATAGTGGATACCCGCATCACCAGATGCGCCGTGTGCCCGATAGGCATCTGTGAGCTCTTCCCCCAAAACTTCATTCATGGTTCGGGGTGTATCAGGATCCAATTCAATTTCCTGATAGCCATAGCGGTTGCCTTGATAAAGAGAAAATTCGTTACGGCTTAAGCCAAGTAGTTGATAATGGTCCATTGCTTGATACGTTCGAATAAGGGGCTTAATGTGAAAGCGATCTGCCACGACAGCTAATGCTTCTACTGGCCTTGGCAACTTGTAGACCACACATTTCTGGGTGTTTGCAAGAATTGCCAGTCCATCTAAAGTCTTATTCCAAAAAATTTTATCCGTTTCAATCTGGTAAAATGGCTTCATAAGCGAATCGATTGTGCCTTTATCATATTCTTCTTCTAATTTTTTTTCTATTTTTCGAACTAAATTTTTAAATACAATGGGATCCTGCTTATTATCTGGTGCATATCGGTAAGTGGGTTGATAGAGTGTAATACATGGAACTTGTGCATCGAAAATGATGTCATTCGGAAAATCATTGATAATTTCAAATAGCATAGTATACCCTCATTCTTTCGCGTTTATTTTTACTAATCGATTCCTCTGTGTCCAACTGTGATGCTGGACGGCTGGGGATAAAAAATATACGAAACCCTTTGTCCTCGGATAGGGTGGCTAAATTTACCTACCCTAAATAGGCTGTTTGGTGTTTACCTTGCAGAAATTCTCACTCCTTTATCCTTGATGAATCCTTTTTAAAATATCAAGAAAATACACTGGTTATGTGATTTCCCTTGTCTTCGTTCGCTTCAGGTATTCGATTGACCGTAGCAAATGAAATAAGCGTTGGGCGTATTCGGTTTTTGGGGGTCTAAACAGTTATAATCTCTACCTCTATTGTAATATGCGGCACAGGGTTCTGTCAAAGTTTGCAGGCATCCGTCAATAGGTGATGAGTTGATCAAGTCTAGAAATGTATTAATGGGCCGGGGACCGGGGATCACATCAAGGTATTTCCTATGGAAACAGATTATGCACAAGGAAATTGCCTTATCACAGGAATTTCTCGACAGGCTCGGAATGACAGAATTGAAAGGCAAGCATAGCTTGGCTACGTTGATCTGGTCCCAGATCCCTGGTCCCTCAATCAGTTATTCATTTCTTAATAGATTGATTGCATGGTTTGGAATTAATTGAAACCACGAAGAACACAAAGAGCACGAAGAAAGGCAGATTAGGCGCTAGCCGTTAGGCGCTAGCCGTTAGGCGCTAGCCGTTAGGCGCTAGCCGTTAGGCGCTAGCC
>CAZVAO010000014.1:0-235 GCA_964625175.1 uncultured Clostridiaceae bacterium | reverse complement strand
GTTAGGCGCTCGGGTCAAGGAGCCAACTGAATGATAAAACGACTGTTTAACCATCGCTAAACCCGCCATTTTTCTGAACATTCCTCAATAAACCACATACTGAAGAAAATCTCCGTGGGCAAACCCCATATAGCAGGCCGTGATGATAATTGAGATCAGCATCAGGATCCACGAATAAATCAATGAAGCATCACTTCGTGATATGAAGCACTGCTCCTATCGTCGCAGCATGAAG
>CAZVAO010000013.1:0-28308 GCA_964625175.1 uncultured Clostridiaceae bacterium | reverse complement strand
GCATAGATGGCTTGAGGAATTACCCCCAGATTATTAGAAACTGTCCAAGGCAGTATGCCTGCTAGAGCCAGATTAACCTGAGAAACAATGCTACTCATTTGTGTTGGGAAGATCAGCCAGAGCGCTAACGTCAGGAGAGCGATTCCCATAACTACAGGTACAAAGATCCCAGTTACGCGATCTGCAAACTCTTGAATTGGAACTTTAGTGCCTTGGGCATCCTCCACCATTTTGACTACTTGAGCCAGAAACGTATCACGACCGATTCGGGTCGCACGAACATGCAGCAACCCTTCCTGATTAATCGTTGCACCAATTACTTCATCTTCAAGGATGCGCTGTACAGGCATTGATTCCCCCGTTACCATGGACTCATCAACGGCAGAATACCCAAAAATGACCACACCATCCGTAGGAATTCTTGTTCCAGGTCGAACCACCATCACATCGCCCACATTAACATCTTCTATTGGGACTTCAATTTCATGACCATCCTGTAAAAGAATTGCCGAGCGAGCACCCAGTTCGAGTAATTTCTTAATGGCCTGAGACGCACGACCGCGTGCTTTAATTTCAATATAACGACCGGTGAGATGAAAGGCCATAATCATAGCAGATACCCCCGCAAAACTGGGCATCATGATAAATAGTCCGATAATTCCCGTTGCATAGGCAGCGCTGGTTCCTAACGCTATTAACGTATCCATACTCGGCGCACGGTGCCATAGTGTTTTAAATCCAGATTGAATCGTCGCTCTACCAGGTCCGATTAGCACAGCCCCCGCTAAGAGCAACATACCGATATCAAATCCTGCAGGCCATGGCCAACCTTGTCCCATTCCCAAGAACATACCTGGAATCATCCAAACCACAACCGGAAGAGTAAAGAGCCATACCCATTGCATATTTTTACGTGCTTTTAGGATCCGCTTCTCATCATCATCGATTCTGACATCATCTTCTTGCGGCATCATGAGTTGATAACCTGCCTGATCAACCACTTCAGCCATCGCTAAATAATTTGTAACTTCAGGGTCATATAATACGGTTGCTTTGTTTGTGGCAATATTGACGACGACTTCCGAAACGCCATCCATCTCAGAGAGAACTCTCTCTACGGTCTGAACGCACGCTGCTCAGGTCATCCCTTCAACCATAAATACCTGTCGCACCTGACTAGTGAATTCAGGAACAATTTCCGGGTTAAATCCCGCTTCTCGAATCGCATCCATCATCTGATCTGGATTGACACGGCTTTCATCATATTCAATTACCCCTTTAAACGTGGCAATATTAACATGTGCTTTGCTTACTCCACTCATTCCCTGAAGGACTTTTTCAACACGTGCAGAACAAGCTGCACAATGCATATCAGGTACCTTAAGTGTTATTTTACGCACAAATTTACACTCCTTCATTCCCTACATGGGTATTACACCATTCTTGTATGGCGCGAGCAGCCTGAGTAATATCATCAGCATCAAAACTTGCCTGATATTGGTCATCAGGTTGATCACTATAACCGTATAAGGGATCATAGTAATCAACAAGGAGAATCTCAATAATCGGTTCTAACTTATTGCTCTGCAATTGCTCCAACATATAGTCCACTTTCAAACGACCCAGTTTTGATCCTAGGCGATTGATCGCTGACGCGAGCTCTTCTCTGTCAATTTTTTGGGACCCATATTCACATTTAATACGATCAATTCGATCCGTTAATGAAGCATAAGCTAGGATGTGCGAACCCGCTTGCATTAAATCAAAAAAACGATTGGGTAAATTGAGCCGTCCCGTTCTGCGACTTTCGCACTCAACAATCAGGTAATCTGAATCGCGATGTTTCTCAATCTCTTGATAGAGCCAACTCTCAAACATTTTCTGCGAAGGCTGATGGCCCAATCCAACACTGCCGAACGCACTACCCCGATGATTCGCTAATCTCTCAATATCGATTACGGGTTCACCCAGTTCAATTAATTCATGTAAGATCAGTGTTTTACCGACACCGGTCAGTCCATGCAATACGACGATTTTTTGGTCGGTCATTTGATCCAAAGTATCCACAACCAGTCTGCGATAGGCTTTGTAACCGCCTTGCATCAGTAAATGCTTTACTTTGACTAAACTGAGTAACTGAGAGATGCTCTGACTGCGCATCCCACCTCTTGCGCAATAAATAATGGGAAGCCCCTGCTGCGAGATCTCTATAAATGCATCAACAATGGTCGGCAAATTTGCTGCGATTAAACGAAAGCCTTGGCGGCGTGCAGCTACACTGCCCTGTTCTTTATGGACAATTCCGATTTGGTGTCGTTCTTCATTACTCATCATTGGGATATTGATGGCCCCAGGAATGTGAAATTCTGTGAATTCTTTCGGAGTACGCACATCGACGAGTATTGAATTTTTGCTCTTTAAAGCATCCGTAACATTGATTATATTATTCATGGAATCCCCACCTAAATTTTACTATGTTTGCACTTTGCAAACTATTGTACCTAAACTCGGCCCAAAAAACCATTAGGCATCATCTGAATTCGCTAGAGCCTTAGCGAAATCTTGTTGCTTATATAAATAGTGTTTTTTAGGCTTAACACCCAATAGCCGCATCCCATTAAAGATAACAACCAAAGCTGCCCCTGTATCTGCCATAACTGCAATCCAGAGCGTTAACCAGCCGGGGAAAACCAGAGCAATCGCAATCAACTTAACAATTAACGAGAACCAAATATTCTGTTTAATGATGGTCAACGTTTTCCGACTCAGACTCATACTGTATGGTAGCATCTGCAAATCATCGGCCATTAAAACGATATCTGCCGTTTCTAAAGCGGTATCCGTACCAGCACCACCCATCGCAATCCCTACCGTAGCAGTAGCGAGTGCCGGGGCATCATTTATGCCATCACCTACCATTGCAACCTGCCCGTACTTTTGCAAAAGCTTCTTTACAGCGTTCACTTTGTCTTCAGGCAGCAAGTCTGCATGGAACTCAGCAATTTGCAAGTCCGCGGCGATATGAGCCGCTGTTTGTTTATTGTCACCCGTAAGCATGATTACATCTTGCATACCGATCTCTTTTAAGTGAGAAATAACGTTTCTACTCTCTTTGCGAACGGTATCCGCAATCGCAATCAGGCCCTGGACACGGTCTGTACCAGCAATCAATACGGTCGTTTGGCCCTGTTTTTCGAAATGATTGATACGAGATTGCAACTCACCACCCGGTATACCGAGTTGTTCCAGAATATATTTTGGTTTACCAACATAAACAATTTTCCCGTCGACACTGGCCTGAACCCCCTGTCCAGTGACAGAAACAAAGTCCGTCTGGAGGCCTAAGTCGACTTTTTCTAGCTGAGCTTTATTAACAATTGCCTGTGCTAATGGATGCTCGGAAGCAACCTCAACACTCGCCGCTAAACGCAGAAGTGCCTGCTGTGTCAGGGTCCCGAAAGACTCAATAGCCACGACCTCTGGTGTCCCTGCCGTTAGGGTACCTGTCTTGTCAAATGCGATGGCCTTCAAACCTCCAGCCATTTCCAAGTAAGCACCACCCTTGATTAGTATCCCATGCCGTGCTGCATTACCAATTGCTGATACAATGGATACCGGAGTTGAAATCACTAGGGCGCATGGACAAGAAACCACTAATAGAGAAATCCCTCTATAAAACCAATCATGGAACGCATGACCCAGTAACAACGGTGGAATAAAGGCAATACCCAGAGCCAAAAGGATCACAATTGGTGTGTAATAACGTGCAAAAACATCAACAAAGCGTTGAGATGGTGCCTTCTGTGCCTGAGCCTCTTCCACTAATTCGATGATGCGATCTAGGGTCGTATCACCGATTCGATTGGTCACCTCAATTTCGAGATAGCCTTCTTCATTAATTGTTCCAGCATAAACCTGAGCACCCACTTCTTTTGTCACTGGTAGCGACTCACCCGTAATCGGTGCCTGATTGACGGCAGAGATCCCATTCACGACCTTACCATCCACGGCTATCTTAGTACCTGGTTTAATAATCATGATATCGCCAACTAAAACTTCCTCAATCGCGATTGAGATTTCCTCACCGTTGCGTTTGACGAGTGCGGCGGTGGGCGTTAAATCCATAAGCGAGCGGATGGACTGTCGCGTTTTATCCATTGAATAAACTTCAAGCATTTTTCCAACTGAAAAAAGCACAGCAACTGTTGCGGCTTCTGAATACTCCCCTAAATAAACCGCTCCGACTACTGCAATAATCATTAAAACATTCATATCTAAAGGCATTCGATTCCGCAAAGCCATCAACCCTGCCCGTGTTGGCCCATAAGCACCAAAAAGGATTGCGACGCCATAAAAACCGATTACCAGCTGACTGTTAGCATTTAATAAAGCAACAGTGATCGCTAATAACCAAAAACTTGTGGCTATCGTCGTTACGATAAAGCGATTTTCCTGCCACCAAGGTTTTGCGTGATGGTTGACGTCGCGTGGTGACCGTCTATGCCGAATCTGATAACCCATCTTTTGTACTGTATCTATAATCTTTTGATGATTGATCTCATGTGTTACTTTGAGAATTGAAGTGCTGAAATTGTATTCCGCGTGATGAACACCGTCTAAGAGAGCGACCGCTCTTTGTACCCCTTTGGCACATTCCGGTCAATCCACGCCACTAACAATATAGGATATCGCATTCTCATTAAATCCTGAGGGTGTTTGGCGACTTTCAGAATCCGTACTTTCATGATGATGGTGATGTTGTGGTTCGCTCACTCCGTGGCTATGGTCTCCCGTTCAAGTGGATCCATCCGTATGGACGTGAGCATGGCTTACCTGCTCATGACGATGATCATGGCCGCAGTTGCATGCTTCTTGCCGCTCTGTTTCAGCCAGATGATCGTGATTACAACTACATCCTGTTGCTTGATGCTCATGATTCGTGACTTCCGAAAGCACATGGCTACATTCCTGATGGTCGTGATCGTGGTCTAACTTATGATTATGCTCCTGTTGCTGACAACAAGTGGAGCGCTGATTATGCGTTTTATCCAATTCGGCATCCTCCATTAGATGTGTTTTAAGTGTTCAATTCCCTGTTCAATCAAGGCCTCAACATGGCTATCGTCTAGCGAGTAAAAGACTTGTCTGCCGACTTTGCGTGATTTTACAAGTCGAGCCGCTCTTAAATAGCGCAAGTGGTGCGATACATTCGATTGACTGGATTCTATGATCGCCGCTAAATTACAAACACATAATTCTTGTAGAGATAGGGCATAGAGCAATTTACAACGTGTTTCATCGGCAAGCGCTTTGTAGAGATCTGCTAATCCACTGAGTTGATCGACCAATGGCTTGAGGGCTTCAACTTTCTCTTCATTTAGAAAGGAAACTTCACATACGTCTAAACTCATCATATCACCAACTTCTTCATAATATCTGAACATATGAGTAGCTGTTCATATATAATTATAAACCTTTAAATCCTACTGTCAACTTCTTTTCGCAATTATATACTCCTACTAATCGAAAATATTAATAACTCCATCATAAAAAACTCCTGACACGCATCTGTCAGGAGTTCATTTAATGAAACATTTTTTATTCTGCTTTAAGACGAAAGCGACTCGTAACTTGTTCACTAAGATTGTCTATTACCACATAAATAGCTGGAATAAGCACCAAGGTTAATAAGGTTGCAAAACCGAGACCGAAGATGACGGTAATCGCCATTGGAGCAAGCGCCTCTGCACCAGCACCAAGTCCTAATGACATCGGGAAGAGCCCTAAGATCGTCGTGAGGGTGGTAATCACGATTGGGCGCAAACGAATCGGTCCCGCATTCATAATGGCTGTACGGCGATCCTCTCCCCTACTACGCCTCGTGTTAATATAATCCACTAAGACAATCGCATCATTAACAACGACCCCCGCTAAGATGATTGCACCAATTAATACCGGTACACTGAGTGGATATCCCGTAATTAATAATCCGATAGCAGCCCCAGAGAAGGATAATGGAACGGCAAACATAATGACAAATGGATAGAGTAGCGATTCAAACTGTGACGCCAAAACCATGTAGACTAACGCAACAGCCAAAATCAATACAATTGATAGATCTGAAAGTGCGTTGACTAACTCCTGATACTCGCCACCAATTTCATAGGAATAGCCTGGTGGCAGTTGGTATTGATTCAGCAGCGCCTCAATGTCTTGAGAGACCCCCTGTAAATCACGTTCGAATATTTGAGAAGTAACCGTCGTTACCCGCATCTGACCTTCCCGATTGATGGTCTGTGGACCCTGAGCTAACACAACATCTGCAACCTGTGATAAGGGAATCGTCATACCGGAAGGCGTTGTCAATGCCAACTGTTCCAAACTACTAATGCTTTTGCTATACCAGTCTTCACCGCGGATGACCACATTAATTTCTGTATCATCGAGTTTGTAACGTGTCACCGTTTTCCCACTCATGATGGTGCGAATTGTATTGGCAATCTGGGCCGTATTCAAGCCGTATTGGCCTGCCTGACGGCGGTTGATTTGCACTTGGACCTCTGGAAGACCTTGACTAAAGCTGGAATCAACCATACGCGTCCCCTCAACACTTCCCACAAGATCCACAAAGTCATTACTGATGCGCCTTAACTCAGTTAAATCATCGCCTTTGATGCTGATATTTACGGGGGACTCACCTAAACCCCCACCCATCATCATCATTGCTGAAGCGACACTGACATTAATATTTACACCAGGAATATCCTTGATTAACTTTCTTACCTCATCCGCAACTACTGAAGTTTCTCGACTAGTTAAATCACTGGATTGAGTTAAAACAACAATATCTGTACTCGTGTTGACAACCTGCGAATAAATGATATCAATCTCAGGAATATCTACAATCAAACTTTCAACTTGTGTCGCAATACTTTCTGCATAATCCAGAGAGGACCCGGGTGGCTGTTCAATGGAGATTGTAAATTGACCTTGATCCATTTCGGGGAAGTACTCGGCGCCAATTATGGCTAAGGGTAGAATACACACGATAAAACTGAGAATACCTATCCCAAATGTTCGCCCCGGATGGTTCAAAACCGCTGACAGCAGACCCTTATAACCACTGATCACTTTACCCATTGCTTTTTCAAATACCGATGGAACTGCTACTGATTTTATTTTCTTACGCGGAATCATTTTAGATGACAGCATGGGTATTAAGGTTAAGGAGACAGCTAAGGACGCAAAAAGCGAGATCGTAACCGTTAAAGCTAAATCTGAAAATATTTCGGAAGTAATCCCTTCCACAAATACAATCGGTAAGAATACCGCTACCGTTGTTAACGTGGACGCGGTTACAGCTGTTGCAACCTCTCCAGCACCTTGAATCGCTGCTTCAATATTGTTTAGCCCTTCCTCTCGAAGGCGGAAGATATTCTCCAATACTACAATCGCGTTATCAACCAACATTCCGACCGCCAGTGCTAAGCCGCCCATTGTCATCAAGTTTAATGTAATCCCACTAAAATAGAGAATCACAAAAACGCCGATGATTGAAATCGGTATTGAGATCGCAACGATCAAGGTCGTACTCATGCTGCGGAAGAACAGCAACAAGACAATGACGGCCAGCAAACACCCTAAAACGGCGTTCTCCGCCAAATGATTGATTGACCTTTGGATATAGTCAGCTTGGTTAATGACCGGCAAGATTTGGTATTGCGTATATTTAGCTTGTATAAGCTCTAATGCTGCGATCGACTCTTTCGCCACTGCAACCGTATTAGAACCCGACTGCTTGCGGATTGATATGTCAATTGAACGGGTACCATTGATGCGATTCAGGCTGTTGCCTTCATTAATGACTAAATTAATATCCGCAACATTCTCCAACGTGACGGTTTGCCCTGATGGTAGCATAAGGGGAAGATTGCGAATGTCCTCTACACTCCCAAACTCACCGATCGTACGTATGGTCATATCCTGTTCACCTTTGGATACAATGCCACCTGGTAAATTAAGATTATTTGCAGCGATAATACTGCTTAGCATATCAATTGAAAGACCATAGCCAGCGAGGGTATTAGGATTAACCCGAATTTCAACCTCAGACTGCCTACCGCCAGCAATATCAACCGCAGCAACCCCTTCCAAGCGCTCAAGTTGCGGTTTCACAATATCTTCAGCAAACGCTTGCAACTCTTCTAAATCATTATTACCATAGACAGCCGCTTGAACAATTGGAATCGAATCTGGGTCAAGCTTAAGAACCATCGGATTGCCTACACCCTCAGGAAGTAAGGATTTGACCATATCCACTTTTTCTCTTAGCTCCAAAGCGACCATATCCATATCACTACCGTAGTTAAATTGAGCAATGATAATCGAGCGACCCTCAGAGGATATCGAACGAATATCCTTGATATTGCTAACTGTGCCCACGGCACCTTCCAGAGGGATGGTAACCAGTTTTTCAACCTCTTGCGGTCCTACCCCTTGGTAATCCACCATTACAGCCGAAACAGGGATTTCTAAATCAGGCAGTAAGTCGATGGGTAAATCAGAAAAAGATACATAACCGAGGATGAGGACAGCAAGTGTAACCATCACGATTGTAATCGGTCTTTTTACAGCAAAACGCGATAGGAACATGATTACTCACCTCTTATAATTTTGACCACACTGCCATCACTGACGTAATGCTGGCCACTGGTGATAATCTCATCATTCTCAGTTAGGCCACTTGTAATCTCAATTTCGGAACCATTATCTAAACCGATCACAACGACATTTTTTTGGGCCTTGCTATCGACCACTGAGTAGACAATAGTTTGATTATCCACAACAACAACCGCACTGGAGGGCACTTTCAATACAGCCAAGCGCTGTTTAGTGATCAGACTGACTTCAGCATACATACTGGCCTTAATGATGCGATCTGGATTTAAAATTTCAACTTCTACAGGATAGAGCATGGTGCGACTATCAATCATGGGACTCGCACTGATAATGGTTCCACGCGTCTGAGTGTCAACTGCCGGGATTGCAACATCAACTTCACTCCCAACTTCAATCGCATTAACCAGTTTTTCTGTAATATTCAACTTAACAATTAGGCGATCAATATCAACGACAACCACAGCGGGTTGCGTATTAGCAGCCATTTCTCCAGCTTCAATATTAACGGTCGTAATCAAGCCACTAATCGGTGCTTTTACGACAGTATCATTATAAGCGTTACTTGCGTTATTATAACCAACCGCCGCTTGCTGCAACGCTGCCGCTGCTGCTTCCAGCGGCTGATCAGATGCGGCCAACTCTGCTTGTTCATATTGCGCGCGTGAAATTGCCCCCTCGTCATACAACGTTTGCATGCGCTCAAAGGTAATTTTCGCAGCTGCAATCTGATCTTTAGTCATTTGATAGTTGGCATTCGCACTATTATAGGCGGCCTCCGCCTGACTAAGTTGGCCACTGATACTATCACGATTCATAGCGAATAGCCGATCCCCTTTGTTGACCCATTGTCCGATGGAAACATAGACAGCCTCCACCGTACCTGGAACTGTAGGCATCACCATAACATCTTTCTGTGGCATCGCTCTTCCACTTAATATCGTTCGGTCTTCGATTGTTCCTTTAACGACTAGGGTTGTCTCTACCGCTATATAATTTAGATCATCTTGTGGTGTTACTTCTGCTTGACAGCCAGCGAGAGCCATCATCACCATCAGCAAACACAACACAATCGACATCTGACGAAGCATAATCACTTCCTCCTCCAAATACACTTTATGTGTTTATGTGTATACTATACATCAAAATGCGAATAGTGAATAGTGTTCACAATAATTTGATGTTAATTATATCTTAATCGAGTCGTCCAGCAAGGGAGGTGTAATTGCACTTTGTTTCGTCTTTTGGGTGTTGGATCTTAATGTACAACGTGTGCCATTCCTTAAAGTAAGACGAGGCCAGTTAATCTTTACAATTGATAAGCGATTTCCCCATCAACCATTGTCAATTCCACCTTTAATTTAAGCAAATCCAGTGCTGAAGTATCGAGCAAATTGCGATCTAAGATGACTAAATCCGCTAGCTTACCAGGTTCTAAAGAGCCTTTTTGTTGTTCTTCCCCCGTTAGATAGGCCCCTTCAATGGTCATCATTCGCAAGGTCTCCGTTAAGGTCACACATTCAGCCGACCCCAATTGATAGCCGTGCATCCCCTTGCGGGTTATTGCGGCGTAAAGATTCCAAAATGGATTGTGGTTGCCGGAAGGCATATCGGTACTGACAGCGGTGGGAATAGCGGCGTCCAAGTAAGTGCGCAATGGCAAGAATGATCTTTGCTTTTCCATAGGCAACAATTGATCGTATCCATCGGCTTCACCATAGATGAAAGACGGCTGGACCGCAGCAATTATTTTTGCTTCCGCCATCTTAGCGAGACTTTCAGGTGATGCATAATAGGCATGGATAATTTGATGTCTATGGTCTCGCGGATTGGCCTTCCAGGCCTCATAGATGGCATCGACAGCCTCATCCTGAGAGAGATCACCGACAACATGGATACCAACGCTCCATCCCGCATCGTGGGCATCTTTCACCCACTGTTTGAGTTTACTCAGATCCAAGCGTAATTCAACGTCGCGGGGCTGATCTTCATTGAGATAGGGCCAGGACTTCAGAGCCGTCTTTGAGGTTAATCCCCCATCAATTGCCATCTTAAGTGCCCCTAAACGCAACCAATCATCACCGAAATCTGTAAAGAACCCCATCTCGTCCACTAAGCGATTCATATGGTCAAGCTCCTGCTTAATATGAAACCCAAAGTAGTTTGGCATTAGATTAAAACGCATTTTCAACTGCCCTCGTTTATAGAGGTTCTGGTAAGCACGACAAATCGCAGGGCTAACCCCGGGCTCGACGATTCCCGTAATACCATAGCTTAAGTATTCCTCCTGTGCACGCTTAACGGATTGTTCTATTCCCTCGCCAAAGCCAAAGGCGGTTGCACCAAATGGACCTGGCATGACATCCCGCACTAACTGCTTCCCTGCTCTGAATAGTAACCCATTAGGCTCTCCAGTTTGCGGGTCACGGCCTATTTCGCCTGCAGGAGGGTCTGGTGTCTCTTTGGTAATCCCTGCTAATGCGAGTGCCATACTATTACAGACACAAGTAGAGAAAATACGCTCTAAAACAACTGGGTGATTTGGCGAAACAGCATCGAGATCCCACCGTGTTGGCATACGGTTCTCCACAAATTGTGTTTCGATCCAACCCCCACCCTGAAGCCATGTTCCCTCTGGTAAATCGACTAATTTCTCTGCAATTCGTTCGCGCAGTTCGGCAAAACTTTGAATACCAAAGGTGACCACTCCTTCAAGCAGACGTCCTGCCTCCCAGGCATGGTTATGGGAATCTATAATGCCAGGTATTAGTGATCTCCCTTTAAGATCAATCTTGACCGTCTTCGGACCAGCCAAGGTCAATATTTCAGCGGTTGTCCCTGTTGCCATAATTCTTTGACCCAAAATCGCAATCGCTTCTACGATAGCGTTCGAAGAATCTACTGTATGCACATTTCCGCCGTAAAAAATATACTGGGGGAATAAATTGATGCTTTTCATTGCCTACCTCCAAATTGTATTTTGATTCATGCAAAAATGATCCTCATTGATTTCGACACTTACGCTTTTATATCCTTTATCACACAGCGACTAAACAAAATTCCAGGCAACACAGCGGTCTTCCACATAAAAAAGGACCACCAAACTGATGGTCCTTTGCTTAATTTGTAGCTTTTTAGAATTGCAAAAATGAGATGATCCCTAGGCACGGGCAAAAACGCGCAGTGAAGCCATACAGATTAGTATGCTGAGTAAGTGTTTTTCCGAGTAACAACGGTAGCGCTCATTTTTGGAATTCTAAGCTTTGGCGGCGTTAATCTGGACAATCTTGAGCATAACCTCAACCATCTTCTCCATAGACTGCACGACAACATACTCCATCTTACCATGTGCATTATAGCCACCCGTGAATAGATTGGGGCATGGCAGACCCATATAGGATAGACGAGCACCATCTGTCCCACCGCGCACAGGCGTAATTTTGGGTTCGATACCAACTTGCCTCATGGCCTCGCAGGCCTCATCCACAATATACATTTTCGACTCGAGCATATCGCGCATATTGCGATAGGAATCCTTCATTTCTAGTTCAATGGTGCCTGCACCATACTGAGCATTGAGAAAATCTACCGTACGTTGCATATGTGCTTTCTTATCTTCAAATTTCTGACGATCATGGTCGCGAATGATATAGTTCATCTCTGTAAAATCCACATTACCATGCACCCAGTTGAGATGGAAGAATCCCTCATAGACTTCAGTGAAGGCAGGGCGCTGCTCTACTGGAAGCATCCCATTCAGTTCCATCGCAATCAAAATGGCACTTTTCATCATATTCTTAGAGCTACCGGGGTGAATATTGACCCCGTTAATCTTAATTCTCGCGCTAGCGGCATTAAATGTCTCATAGTTGATTCCACCTAAACCGCCCCCATCAATGGTATAAGCGAAATCTGCCCCAAAAGCTGGCACGTCGAAATACTCTGTACCGCGCCCGACCTCTTCGTCAGGTGTAACCCCAATTTTGATGTCGCCATGCTTCACTTCAGGATGGGCAAGTAAATACTCTGCCATTGCCATGATCTCAACAATCCCGGCTTTATCATCCCCACCTAAGAGGGTTGTCCCATCGGAGGTGATAATATCTTGACCAATATAATTCAGAAGCGATGGATAATCTTGCGGTGATAATACAATATTTTTTTCAGGATTGATGAGCAAGTCGCCCCCGTCATAATTCCGAAACACCTTGGGATCAATATTTTCTGTTGGAACCGAAGAAATAATATCCATATGGGCAATAAACCCCACAGTAGGAACCTTCGCTTCCATATTACTGGGTATCGTTGCTGTGACATAGCCGTACTTGTCAATCGCAGCGTCTTCTAGCCCTAACGCGCGCAGATCTTCAGCTAACTGCTCACCGAACACATATTGTTTGTGGGTAGAGGGATACGTTTTAGATTCTGGATCCGAAGCCGTATCCACTCGGCAGTAATCGATAAATCGTTGAACCATTGTGGCATTAATTTTTTCTAGCATATTGTTCTCCTAAACTTCATAAAATTTCTTGAAGATCTCAAGTAAATAGTGAACATCCATGACCCCACACAGCTCGCGCAAAGAGTGCATTGCCAGCATCGGATTACCAATATCAACGGAACGCATATCAAGTAACGTCGCAATGATATTGCCTATTGTTCCACCACTTCTCGCATCGTTGCGGTTATGGAACATTTGATAAGGTGCACCTGCGGCCTCACAGACCTGTTTAAATGCGGCAACAGAATCGGCATCAGAGGAATATTTTTGAGCATGATGGACCTTAATAACAGGCCCTTGATTCATAATCGGGCGATGGGTTGGATCATGTTTGTCTCCAGCATTGGGATGAACAGCATGAGCCATATCACAGGATACAGCAAACGAGTTATACCGCGCACGATGATAATCTTCAATCGTTCCACCTAAACCAAGAACAACTCGCTCTAGAATCGTGGGCAGGAAGGTGGATCCAGCGCCTTGTTTGGTCCGGCTACCGATTTCTTCATTATCAAAGCAAGCCGCAATAATCGTTGCCTCCTGTGCTTTGCTTGCAACGATTGCACGAAGGGCCGTATAGGACATCGCTACATCATCGAGGCGGCCGACAGAAATAAACTCTTCATTGATGCCGTTTAGTGTTCCCTTCTGATAATCATAGAGGAAGAGATCAAAGCCCAGTATATCCTCAGCAGCAACGGATCCGCGATCAGCAAGTAGGTCAAGGAACCAATCTGCTGCATAGTCATGCTCATTGCCTAACCCGATTAATGGAAGCAAATCCTTTTGAGGGTTGTACTGATAGCCAGTATTAATTTCACGGTTAATATGGATCGCCATATTTGGAACGATTGCAATCGGCTTGCGAATATCAATCAGTTTAATCTCAGGCCTGAGAGGATCGGAACTGCGCAACGTCAATCTTCCTGCAATTGACAATGGACGGTCGAGCCATGTACTGTAAATTGGGCCCCCATAGATCTCAATATTGAGCTTTAAATAGGCTTTTTCAGCGATGATTTCAGGTTTTGCCTTGACTCTTAGAGCAGGTGCATCCGTATGGGCGCCAACCATACGAAAACCAGCCTCAGCAGGATTTCCAGTGCCAGCTATAAAGGCGATTAAAGCAGAGCCATTGCGGGTCACATAGTATTTCCCTCCTGGCTTAACGTTCCACTGATCACCCATTACGAGCTCGCTAAAGCCCTTACCCTGCAAAAGCTCAATGCCCCCTTCAACAACATGGTAGGGTGTCGGGTTCTCATACAAAAAATCGATTAAGTTCTGTGCTAATAATTTTGCGGTTTGCATTGTTTGTCCTCCTATGTGATTAATTTAATACTAAGCGTATGGCCTGATCCATTAACCAAGGGGTGCATTCGAGTAAATCGGGCAGGTAAATACGCTCTGAAAACATGTGCAGATCTTTACCCCATGGGCCAAGATTAATGGAGGGGATTTGCAGATTCGCGATTTTCTTAAGTGGAATCTGATAGGCTTCTCCCCAGAGTGGCATGTTCGATATCAATGCCGGAATAACTTCCTCAGCATCTTGCAATGAAGCATAACTCATATCGGAAATAGCGGTATAGAAATTTTGAATCGTCAGTTCTTTTTGGTACTTCTGACGATAGCGTTTCTGTAAGGTCACGCCTAAATTGTGAATCGTTTCATCTGCTTGCTGCAGGTTATCATTAATGACGTGTGGGTAATACGGTGGCTCTAACCCAATAATAACCACAGGACGACTGTGCGGCAATTGATTCGCCAAGAATTCCATTAGCAGTTCTGTTCCAACGGTCATATTATACTCGTTTGCCCTGACAGCCTTTGACACGACTGCTAATTGACTGTCCCATGCCTGTTGAAAATCCACCCCTTTGCTAGCGGATAATTCATTAAATAGTTCATCAAACGTATAGACTTCAGAATGCCAATCATTCTGAGGATCTCTACCATAATAGCGCAGATACGCGTTACGATAACGCGTTAAGCACACGTTAAAAGCCTGGCTGGCCATCTCTTTCATCTTTTCAAGTATAGTAGCTGGTGTGCTTGTGTAGGTTAATATACTCGTGTAACCAAAAGCTGAATAAGGACTGGATACATCATAGGTCTTTTTGTTATCGCGCAAATACATCCAGGTGGGCGGCGGAGCAAATTCCCCTGCATAATGATCACTAAAATCGCCATTCAATTCAACAAGGTTCACAATCTCTGACAAAACGGCAATCCGATTGAATCACTGGCATACGTTCCCGATATGGGCCCTAACGCCTCTCACATAGACCGCTGGCATCAGTTTTCCTATAGAACCCTTATAGAGCACAGGGCTGTCCGGTTTATGCCGTACATGTGTCTCAACGTCGATTAACAGGCCAAATTCTAACTGATACTCCTGCTGTAAAAGCCCTAATAGATTGACTGCAGCTCTCATGCCTGCCGACAGTGTTTCTTCATCAGGAACCGATAAAAATAATACATTACCCTCAAAATTCTCTTCTAAACTATATTGCTCAAGCAGGGCTAGCTGTAGCGCAGCGCCCCCCTTCATGTCAGCGGTTCCGCGCCCGAAAAGCCAGTCGCCGCTCTTCAAATCTGCCATCACATCTGAATCTAAATCTTTCTTAGCCAGTTCGTCTGCTAACTCCTCAGGTCTACCAGCGATAGGTCTTAATTCCAAAAAATCGCGTGTATCAACCGTATCAAGATGATTGATTAAAACAACCGTCTTACTGCCGTTGCCGCGCACCAGCCCCCAGACAATTGATCGTTGTAGGGGATCCTCTTCAATTAAATAATTACCATAAAGCTTCGGATGCTCTGCAAAATAAGGCATCTCTACGAGCACCTCGTATAATGTCTGAGACATTACGCATTCCTCAACTGTGCAGGTCTCAGATGCAACCAATACTAATCTTTTTGTTAAGTTAAAAATTCTTTCTCGCAAATCCATTGATCCACCTCGTTTTCCCAGAATTAACGCACCTTTTTAATTATACATTACCTGTTTATTCCCTGCAAAAACCAACAATAATCTAGATTTCTTGGCCCCAATGAATCAAAAAAACCAAAATACAGGGTTAGCAATAACCATGCTAACCCAAATTTTAGATTAATAATCCCTTGGAATAAGATGACCAAGATGTGTGAGGCTGTCGCTCTGATCCCAAGGCAAATCTGTCGTATAACACTGAGCAGAACCAATGAAATCATCTGATTCTGTAAAGGGACCTACAACCGCGGGATAATAACGACTGAGTTTTTCTTGCTCATATTTAAAAAGAATCCATGTTTCTTTTCCATGATCGCCAAGTACTTGATGTTCTTGAACAAAAATCACTTCATTCGGCACCTGTCCATTGGGTTGCAAATTTTGAAGGTAATTTACGAGCAATCCCTCAGCAAAATAGCGGTTTGACTTGAATTGCATTGGATAGTCATGCACTAAACCGAGTTCTACAAGAGTGCGATAGAAAGCAATTCGCATCTCTGAATTGCCAGCTAAAGCAATGTAGTCGGTCTTTCTGATTCTGCCGCCAAAGTGTAAAACAGCGATGGCAGAATGGTAACGAATTTTCATATCCCTGATGCGCATAAAGGCACGCATCGATCTGACAAAACTCTCATCCCCGATTGCACCGGCTAAATCAAGTAAAACGGCGGCAAATTCTCGTAAGGCCAAATAACCAGGCTGCTCCCAAATCCAGGACACTCCCACAAAACTGCGATAATTATTAATATTGCCCGATAATACAATCAAGTCTGCAATCAAATTGTTGCGTAGAACAGCTAAATAATCTGCTGATAGGCGATCGACCACCTTAAGTGCGGCTTTATAATAATCGATTTTCAAAACTTCTACACTAAAGCATTTTTGAGTGTGTTCCACAACATCAGCTAACTGATCCAATGCAACGGCATCAAATGGAATATTTTGCATCTGATCATAGTAGAGTTCAATTAATTCTGTGAACCTTGTAATCGTCAGAGCCGTGTTTAGCTTTGCAAAATACGCGAGACCCAACGTACGCATCTCACTGTTCCAGTAGGCAAAAGACATGGTCACATCTTCGATTAGATCAATACGTGCACCCTCAAGCGCTAATAGCGCTAAACGCAAACTCGCTTGCTTATCCTTGGCTTGATAGTCTGTAGCTATATAAAGTAGACGCCGCCGTTCCGCAGAGCTAAAATCCACTTGTTCAAGATTATCCATGAAGCTATTATAATAATCGAGTGACCCTTCTTCTAATAAACTCTGTATCGTGGTGATTAACTGCAAATTACTATTCATACCAGCCTCCTAATTCTAAGAAATACAACGGCATCCTATTCCATTGAACCTATCCACATCTCTAATGCGTTGCATTAAATCTATTTAGATCACTAATATTTTCTCGACTTACAACGGTTTTAATCTCTGTATAGAGATCTTCCATATAACTGGTAACGGCGCGCACATCCACCCCAGAGATCTCCGTAACATCTTGATAACGCTGATAGGCCCCAGCAACACCCGACCAAAGATGCGGCGAATAGACGCCATAGCGAATTGAAAACGCCGCTTCCATCATCGCAGCCAAATGATCAGCCATCTTTAATAACTTCCCATTAATCATCATATCTTCTGAGTTTGATTCGTCAATCGTACGATCAGTAAACTCTTCTTGGGTGAGAATCTGCACTTCTCTCTTCAAGTCTAAACCATCTAAAAGCCCCAGCAAATCCTCATCAACAATTTCTTTTTCAATGTCGCTCAGCATTTCATTGAGTCCGTGAACCGCATTCTTAACGGGAGAAATAATATCCCGCGTTACAGACTCTGGCAGATCATGCATTAAACCTGCAAAAAAATTATTATACAAACGCTGAGGAGAATCGGTGATCTGGCGCGTAAAAATAAGCATCAGGCAGGCCACAAACATCGAGTGGCCCATCACAGACGTCTTCGGGATACGGGGCGTCGTCCCCCAGCGGATTTGATAGCGCAATTTCTCGTAGTATAAGGCAAACGTGAAAAGGTTCTGTTTTGTTATCATCATTTGCATCCCTTTAATATGGATGAAAGGATAAATATCGTCGTAGATCTCCTTCTCGATCGCCATCATTAAGACACTTGACTCGTTAAAAAGCTTAATAATCTCGAACTCCCTGAGCGTTGAATACTTATGGGCTGCGCGGAGAATCTGATAATTAAAGTCATCAAAATCATCTTCTACTTCTAAATACTTCCGAAACTCAACCATCATAGTTGGGTCAAGAAGCCCTTGATATTGAGCCACAACCCAATCATTAAGCTTACTCATTAAATCCGCCTTAGCCGCCACGCGTCGCTGGACAGCGGGTTTAATATCGGACAGCACTAATTTCTTGAGTAATTCAAAGTAACCCGCATAGATAATCTTATCCCATTCAATTTTGATATGAGGGTCTTCGAAATGCCCAAACAGAAAAGCCAAGAACATCTTGTGGGCATCCTTCTCCATCTGATTGAATTCCATCGGTCGAATCTGATCATTCCATCTCACTAAAGAAAAGCCACCGAATAATCGCTCAAGCAAATCTTTATTCAAAGTAATTTTCGCCACAGTACGCAACTCCTTTTAATCAATCGTGTTATGCCTTGCCAAGACAATGACAATTCTTGTATGAAACGCAAGTTCAAAAGACCTACCTACATCTTTTGTTCAGCTACCATCTTACCCATTATTATAACAAATAAGACATCAAACGAATAGCTTTTTCAGATAACTGAAATATTTATCCCCCTTTGGCAGGTATTTAAGGGCTCTAAGCGAAATTAGTTCTAGCATAGAAGGAGGTAAACGCATGTACAACTATATTGTAAGAAATGTTCGCCTAATTGACGGTGCAGGGAATCCTTGGCACAGAGGGGATCTAGCGATTCAAGGTGATACGATTGCTGCCATCGGGAATCTCAAGGATGCAGTAGCCGAATGTGAAATTGATGGCCAAGACCTTTACCTGAGCCCAGGCTTTATCGATATCCATACCCATTCAGAAGGCACCCTGTTTATGGATGGACGAAGTCATGCCCACCTACTCCAAGGGGTTACAACCAATGTCTTGGGCCAATGTGGTGGATTTTTAGCACCTGTGACCGACATTAGTCTCGAGAATTGGAAAAATAATTACTTTGAACCAACGTGGCGCACAACTGCTGAATTTCTAGCAGCATTTGAAACTAAGGATATAAGTATTAACACAGTGCCTGTTGCAGGCCAAAGCACAATTCGCCAATGCATTATGGGCTATGATCCTGCTAAACCAACTGCAGAGCAGATGGAAGCCATGAAGGCATTGCTGCGTGAATCCATGGAAAGTGGCTGCGTCGGTGTCAGTACTGGTTTAATCTACACCCCAAGTTCCTATGCGGATACCGCTGAATTGATTGAACTCACCAAAGTCATAACGGAATATGATGGGATCTACTTCTCCCACATTCGAGGTGAAAATGACTTTGTCCTTGACTCAGTTGCTGAAGCGATAGAGATTGGTCGGCAAGCTGATGTTGCAGTCCAAATTTCACATCTTAAAGCGATGGGAAATCACATGTGGGGCAAATCAGTTGACATTCTTAATCTAATCGATGAGGCGCGTGCAGAGGGTGTTGAAGTGACTTTCGACCAATACCCCTATAAAGCTTCCGCCTGTGGGCTGGATGCAATTTTACCACCTTGGGCCCATGTTGGGGGAAGTGACCAAATGCACAAACGTCTTAGTGATCCAACAGAACGTGCTCGCATAAAAAATGATATTCTTTACGGCGTAGATGGCTGGATTAGTATTCATAAAGGGGTTGGCTTCGATAATATATTCATCACCCACAACTTCTCTGATGAAAGCCTCATCGGCAAAACAATTGCCGAGATCGCCGCTGAACGCAAGGCAGATGAGTTCGAAACCTGTTTTGATATTTTACGCGACATCCCAGGGCGCGTTAGTATTGTCTATTTCACAATTTGTGATGAAGACTTAGAACGCATCATGCGCCATCCTGCTATGATGGTCGGATCTGATTCCAGTGCTCGCCCGATTGATGGTCCTCTTACCGCCGGAATGCCACATCCACGAACCTATGGTTCATTTGTGAAGGTAATTGGATCTTATGTGCGCGATAAGCATGTTTTGAATTTAGAGGAAGCCGTTCGCAAAATGACCTCAGCACCTGCCCAAAAGCTCGGCCTTACGGACCGTGGATTATTGCGCCCGGGTATGAAAGCCGACTTGGTTCTATTTGATGCCGCTACCGTGGATACAAAATCGGACTATATTAATCCAAAGCAGTTTCCAACAGGGATTAAAAAAGTCTTTGTCAACGGCGTGTTGACTGCGAATGATGGTGAACACACAGGAGCGAGTGCTGGCCGTTTACTACGGCGCAGTTAGACTCGAACAGCTAATATAATGAGCTTAACCGCTAGAGTTTTCTTTATCCTCAAAAAACTACCATCGTTAGCTCTTGGTTTATTCCTTTATGGGTTAGCCATCTCGCTTATGATTACTGCCGACTTAGGTGTTAGCCCATGGACCGTCTTTCATATGGGCATGTCCAACCACCTGCCGATTACATTCGGTCAAGCTGCACAATTAACTGGCTTTATTATACTGGTGTTGACTTGTTTTATTAAAGTCATTCCTGGAATCTCCAGTATCTGCAATATGTATTTCGTAGGCCTGTTTGTTGATTATATAATGCAAAGTGGTATCCTCAAAACACCCCAAAATGTCATTCTTCAATTGGGCATGTTATTACTGGGTATGTTCGTGATCGGCTGGGCGTCCTTCTTCTACCTCAGGATTGAATTAGGCGCAGGCCCGCGCGATGGCTTGATGGAAGGACTCGTTCGTCTGCTAAAACGTCCTGTTGGGCAAGTCAGAACCGCCATTGAAGTCACGGTCTTAGTCCTGGGTTTCATTATGGGTGGACAAGTGGGTGTTGGCACTGTAATCGCCTCCTTATTTACCGGAACAATGGTTCAGTGGGTTTTTCGGTTCGGTAAATACAACCCTCGGGATTCAAAGCACATGGATTTCATAAAAATGGTGCAATTCCTGCGGGGTTCCGCATCAGTCGATGCTGCCTAAAGCAAAGAGCACCGCGTCCTGTCAAAAACTTCAGATGACCATCCACCCTATAATCTGAGTGCAGGTCGTTTGCTACACACTCAATAGCAAAAATCTAAAGGACAATTTCTTCAAAGAAATTGTCCTTTTTGAATAAAGCTATAGGCCATTTAAGGATTATATATGACTCAAATGGTCCGCGAAAAAGGTGATCATTCGGGGTAAAGCGTCCTGCCAAGTGCGTCGCCACCGGAAGGTGTGCATCTCATCCGGATAGTAGACTGCCGTATGATCGGCACCCATTGCAACACAATCTTTTGTCAGAAGATCCAATTGACTAAAATCGACATTGGGATCTGCGGTTCCTTGCAAACTCATCAGTGGCTTGCAAAGACCTTCTTTATAGTGGACGGGAGAACCAGCTGCCCAAAGATCTGGGTGTTCCTCAATTCTGCCACAGAAATTGGCATCGCCCTGGTAATTGCCATAAGTGGTGTCTAACCAACGTCCCCACTGTGCAATATCCCATAAACCCGCAATATTGATTCCCATTGCAAAGGATTCTGGATACTGCGTGAGCGCGTGCAAGGTCATATAACCACCATAGGACAATCCGTAAACAGCAACCATATCATTCTTGACATAGGGCAAATCGCGCAAATACTGCCCCGCATTCACGATATCGATTGTATCATCAATGCCCTTCTTCTGATAAAGACCTAAACGGAAGTCGCGGCCATAGCCAATCCCACCCCTAAAATTAGGGGACAAAACCACATACCCTTGATTCGCGAGGAATTGATTGAGTGCGTAGAAATGCGCGTAGGTGGCAGACACATGCCAGGATCCCCGCATCTGCCTCATTGGCCCACCATGTACCCACACAATAGCAGGATACTGCCTCTTAGGATCAAAATCAGTAGGCTTATAGAGAAACGCATCCAGTTCCCAGTCTAAGGCCCCTCGGTAAGTAACATGCTCAGACTCCACCAATTTATCCGCCAAACCCTCTGGCATTGAGAAGCTGAGCTGAGTGCATTCCTTGCCGTCGATGTCGACGACCCACAGATCACCATTGCGCCGTTTGTCCGCATGGAAGAAAGCAATCTGATCCCCAGTAGGGGACCATTGTGGCAAGGTGTTCGTTACAGGCAGATCGGTCAATTGGCGCATTTCGCTTTTTTCTAGATCATAGATCCAGAGTTGACGTTCGACTCGCTGCGTGCGATTAGAGGCAAATACAAAATATTTGCCACACGGAGAAAAGCTGATTTCATCCCCCATTTGACCATAGTCAACACATTCACCGAAAGTCAGTTGTTCCTTGGCGCCAGTCGCTAAATCAAATAGATAGTGGTGCAAATAACCATCATCTTCCGTGGTAAGAATGAGATTATCACCATTAGGAATCGGCGTCACACTCGAATAAAAAGCCCCTTTCTCTTCAGGGTCTCCTACCGTAATCAGCTTTTGGGTTAGCAGGACAAATTGACTTACTGCATTAATATGACTGTAGTCCTTCCACTCCGTTTCGGGTGGAATCGTGCCCAAATAATAGGTGGTTTGCGCCCCATATCGACCTCGCAGTGCATAGACAAAACGATTGTCATCTAAGAACTGAGCATCACCGATCTGTTCTACATGCCCATCTGAACGCCAAATATGTTTACCATTTGCCAAGACGATCGCAAGGTAGGGAGTCTGCTTCTCATCAACAAACGTATACATAAACTTATCACCACTAGGTGACCATGCAAAACTATCACCACGGACGGTCTGACTAAATTTTCCTGCAAAAACTTCTCCTAACGGATGGATATCAATGGTCTCAAAGGTCTCGGAATTAGAGAATGTCAGAATGCGTCCGTTCGTATAGGCTAAACACTGGCTCTCTTTAGACCACACCAAACGACCGCGATAGCCACCCGCTGTTGTCATAAGCTCAGCATTCTCGCGATCAAGGTCTCCGCTATAGACTTCAACGTTACCATCACTGATTACAAATAACTCTTCAGAAGTCCATGTATATGCGGACACACCCTTTTTTGCATTAGTGATCTGGCGAGCGGGTACACTACCATCGGCATTGACCAGCCAGAGATTGCTTACCCCTCCATCATTCCAAACGTAAGCTAAAAACTTGCCACAAGGTGACCATTTAAAGCTCGAAAGGTACTTTAAACTCAGCACATCATTAATCGTCATTCGATCCATAATTTCCTCCTATATTTGTCATTTAACGCTTTATGACTTCCATATCCTGAATGGTTCACATATGGGTTGTCAGCAATACCAAAATCCATTCAAGAAAAAACGACCTACAGAATAAGCTTCCTCAGGTGAAAATCGGGTTGTTTTTTAAAACGCCGCTTAACCACCGAGAATTATTCAACACGCACAGATTGCATCAAGTCTCATGATAAGTACTCAGTCTCGCCCCTCTCCTACAAGTTATTCATATCTTCAGCAATTATTCTCACTACGCTCAAATTATTAAGTATTGACACCTATACTCATAAATATTCTTTTTTTCGGCTCAGATACCTGCAATGTGTAAAAACTATTTATTTTTCTGCTAAATCGATTTATTTTTGCAAATATATCTAATAAAACATCAATTTTGTCATATTTCATTTGACATTTGCTAAATAAGTGTTATAGTTATATAGCACTTTGAAAAAGTAGTAATATGAAGTATAGAGGTAAAGAAAATGATTAATGGCACAGTTAAATGGTTCAACAATGACAAGGGTTTTGGCTTTATTACAGCTGAAGACGGAACAGACGTATTCGTACATTACTCTGCAATCAACAAGCCTGGTCGCAAGAATTTAGTCGAAGGCGAAAAAGTAACTTTTGAAATCATCGACGGCGAAAAAGGCCCAAAAGCTGAAAACGTTAACCCTATTAACTAAATAGAGTAACTAATTAGAAACAAAGAAAGCTCGGTTAAGTCCGAGCTTTTTTTATTGGGCAAACTTCCCCGAGAGGCAGGATAAGCTAAGCTTACAGAGAAATTAGTAAACTGGCACAGAGACTTAAATAAAGTAGGTAATTATGAATACACTAATAAAACCCCTTGATGATCACCATATCGACTTCCTCCACGATGAATCACGCCTATCTGGATCTGCCGAAACCATCTCTTTCCCTTTAGCAACTTCGGATGTCATTGAGATCGTTAAAGCTTTAAAGAAGGATGAAATCACCGTACAGGGTTCACGTACAGGATTAGCGGCGGCAGCGGTTCCCAATGGTGGACACATCATCAACTTCAGCAAAGCAAACAAAATTTTAGGATTGCGTCAGGATCAAAATGGTGATTTCTATCTCCGTTGTCAACCCGGACTGCTTCTATCTGAACTCAACGATGTGTTGATTAATAAGAATTTCAACCAGGACGACTGGTCTCCCGAGTCTCAAGCAGTACTCTCAGAACTGCACAATTCGCAACGATTCTTCCTACCACCAGACCCAACTGAGAAATCCGCAACGATTGGCGGAATGGTTGCTTGCAATGCTTCAGGAGCAAGAACATTGCGTTATGGGGCCACACGACCTTGGGTATCTGCTTTAACGATTGTATTACGCAATGGAGAACGCCTAGACCTCCACCGCAACCAACACTTTGCGAAAAATAGCGTTTTCATGCTCAAAACCAACAGTCACAGCATTATTGAGGGACTCTTACCCAAGTATAGTCTGCCCCCTGTCAAAAATGCTGCAGGCTACGCAATTACTGAGAATATGGATCTCATCGATCTCTTTATCGGCTCTGAAGGTACCTTAGGGATCATAACAGAAGTTGAAATACAACTTGCCCCTGCCCCTTCTTTCATCACAGGCTTAACCACCTTCTGGGCAACGGAAGACCAAGCCTTAAACTTTGTCGCTAAATGCCGCACTAGTTCAGCTCAACCAGCTGCACTAGAATTCTTTGGCCACCATGCGCTTGATCTCCTTAGAAATGAGAAACAACATAACCCGGCTTTCATAGCACTTCAGGAATTACCGGATGACTACCATACTGCCGTATACGTAGAGCTGCACGCACAAACGGAGCATGAACAGCACGCCATGTTAGAAACCTGTGCAAACACAATCCGTGAATGCCAGGGCAATGTCAATCATAGTTGGCTCGCGCTGAACTCTGCGGACATGGAGCAGTTGCGCTTCTTCCGACATGCGGTTCCCGAAATCGTCAATATGATCATTGATCAGCGACGCAATGATTACCCCACCTTAACAAAATTAGGAACCGATATGGCTGTTCCCGATGCTTATTTAGAAGCGGTAATGACTCTTTATCGCGCTGATCTAGAGAAAGCCAAGCTCGAGTATGTGATTTTCGGGCACATTGGCAATAATCATGTTCACGTCAATATCATACCTCGCAACCCCATTGATTATGTGCGCGGCAAAGCTCTGTATTTAAAATGGGCGAAACAGATTGTCGCCTGGGGAGGCACCGTTTCTGCAGAACATGGTATAGGCAAATTAAAACGACAATTCTTTCAAATCATGTACACCCCTGCTGAAATCGCAGATATGCAGCGACTTAAACGCATCTTTGATCCCCTGAATACCCTGAATGTTGGCAATATCTTTGAAGGAGGCATACGATCATGAAAATTCTTGTCTGCCTTAAAGCTGTTCCTGCCATAACGAATGTTAAAATTAACCCTGAAACCAATACCTTAATTCGATCGGGAATCGAAAACATAATCAATCCATTTGATACCTATGCTTTAGACTTAGCCATTCGCATTCGTGCTGAAGTCGGTGGCACGATTACCATTCTCTCTATGGGAATACCAGCAGTTGCTAGTCTGCTGAAACAAGCCCTTTACCAACATATTGACCAGGCCGTACTGCTAACGGATCGCGCTTTAGCGGGGGCTGATTCTCTGGCAACCTCCTACACCTTGGCCCAGGGGATTCGCAAACTGGGTGGAGCTGATTTGATTCTGTGTGGCAAACAATCAACCGATGGCGACACGGCTCAAGTGGGACCCGGGTTGGCAGAAGTATTGGGAATCCCCCACCTCACCTATGTATCTGAGGTCCATGCCGTTAACGAGGATTCCATCACCGTCAAGCGCCGTACCGTAGACGTGACTCAGCTTTTTAAACTTCAACTACCAGCCTTGATTACAGTGATTAAAGGCAAACATGTCCCTCGGCTCCCCTCACTCGGTGGCTACCTTCTACACGCTAACGACGCCATAACGACCTATACCGCTGGCGATCTTGCTCTCGACGAACAACGCATTGGACTGACGGGTTCGCCAACGCAGGTCGTGCGCGTTTATACGCCGCCTTCTTCAGGACTTGCCCAGTCCATTGTGGGAACCACGCGCGAACAGGCCTCCCAGCTTAAGGACATCATCAACTTAAGTGTAAAATTAGAGGAGCAGTAATATGTTAACGATAAATTTAGAACGCTGTACCGGCTGT
The DNA here is from genome assembly GCA_964625175.1 of uncultured Clostridiaceae bacterium. Taxonomy (GTDB): domain Bacteria; phylum Bacillota; class UBA994; order PWPR01; family PWPR01; genus CAZVAO01. The sequence continues at coordinate 1,583 of CAZVAO010000013.1, read as the reverse complement.
GAGTTGTGCGCTGCGTCCTGCCCCTATGATGGGATTACCATCATTGAAACGAAAGCTCATTTCAATGAGAATTGTATCAGCTGTGGCATCTGCCTGAGTGCCTGCCCCTTTAATGCCATCACATCATCAGAAGCAATCGACAAAAAGGACCTCAAAATCGGCTGGGATGGCGGCATTTGGGTGATTGCAGAAAGCAGTCAAAATCAATTGCAGCCTGTCACCCTAGAACTTATCAGTATCGCTCGGACACTAGCCGATCAATTAAACGTCCCAACTTCTGTTGTATTGATGGGTCGCGACACCCAGCACGCCTTAGCACAGCTCAAGTCGAGCCCAGCAGACCATATCTTTTTACTAGAGGATGCTCGAATCCGCGATGGCAGTATTCTGCAACAATCGGCAGTGTTAGCCCCTGTAATCACGGAATATCGACCTGAAATCATTCTGATTGGCGCAACCCCAGATGGACGCTCCTTGGCGCCCCGCCTCGCCGCTCGCCTGCAGACGGGTTTAACAGCAGATTGTACAGAGCTCACCATTGATTCGGATCGTCGACTCCTGATCCAAACGCGTCCAGCCTTTGGGGGGAACTTGATGGCAGAGATTGTTTGCCCCTACCACCGCCCACAGATGGCAACGGTGCGTCCAGGCGTATTCAGCATCGAGGATTTTGCAGTCATCAAGGAACCAGAGGTTCATACCTTAAAGCGACAAATTCCAGAAATACCCGCCCTAGAACTTCTTGAGCAACGCTACACGTCAAACGACGACATTGACTTAACAGCCTCTCAAGTCATCATTGGCGTTGGACGAGGTATTGGTTCGGTAGAAAATCTGCAATTGGTTGAGCGGTTAGCAGAATTAATACACGCTCAAATTGCCTGTACCCGCCCGCTCGTCGAAGCGGGATGGCTCGATTATAAGCACCAAGTCGGTCAAACAGGCTGTACGGTTTCTCCCCAGCTCTATTTGGCTTGTGGGATATCCGGCGCCGTACAACACTTAGCAGGGATTAGCAGCGCGGAAACCGTTATTGCCATTAATAATGATCCCAGTGCCCCCATCTTCAATCGGGCAGACTATAGCCTAATTGGCGATGTTACCGAGATCTTGCAAGAGCTCATCGCACAATATGCTTTATAGTTACAAGTTGGACATTATTTTCATAAACCCTTATTTAAAACGAACTGCGGACCGCCATAGCGGACCGCAGTTTTAAATACTCAACCCAAGAGAATTTCAAAATTGTGGAGAGGTCAAGGCGCGACCAGAAACATGTATCGAAACTATCCAGTTGAGTATGCTAAGTTAAGTGGTTTTTAGAGCAATACTGAGATTACCTATTTATACAGAAATACGATTAACTCATTACCCAAAGATTCTTTAATGATTAAACTTAAAAAACTGATAAAACAAAACAAAAGCGTTCCTGAGGGAATGCTTTTGTTTTGCTTAAACTATAGTTAGGATTTCTAAATTGTTAAGAGGTCAAGGCGCGACAATGTTTGTGCAATGATGGCGTACAGCCAGTACGCCGAATAAGCAAACATCCGAGCAACGCAGAGATCACTTCCTATATCCAG
>CAZVAO010000012.1:0-28352 GCA_964625175.1 uncultured Clostridiaceae bacterium | reverse complement strand
CAACAAAGAAATGTAAATACCTCATCAATCCTAGCCTTTTGATACGACCCTGTGCATTGCTCTTCCATGGTAAAATATCTAAAACCATCGCAGTCCAGCAGGCATAACCGCACCAACCTCGACCAAATATGACGACACCAAAGATTTTCGCAATAAAATAGTGGAGTGAAGCACCTGCAAAAACTCCTAAGGATGCATACAAGAAAAAACCTTCAATCTGCATATTCTCCCTCATTATGAATCCTACATACCCTAACATGTAAGTACCCACAAATAACTGAGTCACTCGCCTTCCCCAATTAGAGTATTCGCGTGTAAGAGTACTGCTAAGGAAGACCCCAATGGCGATTGACGTTCCGATATACACAAAGTTGAAAAGATAAAATGCATAACCCGTCGATTGATAGAGCAAATAAGCAACTGCGTAGAAAATAAATAGAAAAACTAGCGGCAATCTTAATGCCTTCTTAGAAATTTTGAAATACTTCTTCATTTAACACCATCTCCCACCTTTAGCTAGTCCGATTATATAATAACTGAGAATTTGAATCCACTAGGCAATTACTAAATATACCCAATGGGGCCTGTCCCCAATGGTCAGTTGTTGACCACTAGGGACAGGCCCTTATGGTCATCTACTCTCTAAGTCAACATACCTCCGAACCGTGTTATGTGTAATCCCTAATCTCTTAGCCACTTCCCGAGATGAGAAATCATTTTCATTGACAAGACAAAGTACAGCATCTTTCATGGCGTTTACACACAAGAGTTCCTCTCGCCATTCCCTAATGCCATATTGTCTGCACAACTCCTTTAAGACACTTTGGGTGTATTGATCACGAAGCCGAATTCGATCCTCATTAGTATCAATTGGCCTAAATTGCAAATCCCTATCATTGTGAAAGCTTTTAAAGCGTTCTAGCGTTCCACCAAGTAGCTGATATGTAGCTTGCATTACTTCACTATACTCTCCAAGAAGATACTTAGAGTAACTGCTCCAATCCCACTCACCTGCATCACTTACCAAAGATGCTTTTACCGGATTATTGTGAACATATCGAACAGCTCGGACCAAATACTCCTCTGATTCAATCGGCTCACTCCAAAATCGCCCTTGAAAAACATGTCCGCTTGTACCCTGTCTCCTATGTTGTCGCATAGCAAAACTTGTATTTATTCTATGAAAGGACTTCACCATTTCCAAGTATTCCGCCTTCAGAACAATATGAACATGATTACTCATGATACACCATGCAACAATACTCAGTTTTCCAATCTCTTCATGGTTATTCAGCAACTTTAAGAAAAGTTCACTTTGATCATTTGAGACAAAAATCCGTTCCTTATTGTTTCCCCGCATAACAACATGATAATATCCCGTGCTACTCCTTTTTCTTGGCTTTCTTGCCACCCGCTCACCTCATGTTTTTGTTTTTTATCTGAGTAAAGTGTAGTATTCACTAGTATATTAACATATTTTGCCATTTAAATAAACATTTATATGTAGTTTTTATACATCACACACATAAGGGCCAGTCCCCAATGGTCAGTTGTTGACCACTAGGGACTGGCCCTTATGTGTAAAAAACAAAAGACTGTCTCACCCTGCAGGAACACAAAGATGAGACAGTTGTTAGTTGTTAGAATGCTATTTACTCAACCGTTACACTCTTAGCCAAGTTCCGAGGGCGATCTGGATTATTGCCTCGCAAAACTGCGGCATGATAAGCAAGCAATTGTAATGGGATGACGCTAAGTACCGGCGATAAGAACGGCGAAACATCTGGTAACGTGATCACCGTATCCGATAGATTTCTGAATTCTTCCGGATGATTTGTTAGAATTATCATCTCCCCACCGCGTGCTTTCACTTCCATGATATTACTATACATTTTCTCACGCACACTGCTTTGGGTGGCCAATGCGATAACTGGTGTACCTTCTTGAATCAAAGCCAAAGATCCATGTTTTAATTCGCCAGCAGCTTTAGCCTCAGCATGGATATAGGAAATCTCTTTAAGCTTCAGTGCCCCTTCCATACTGACTGCATAATCTACTAGTCGGCCAATAAAGAAACAGTTCTCATGGTCCTTAATCGCCATAGCAACCTGCTCAAATTTTTCATCATCAAGAATCAGACTCGCCACATAAGCACTTAATTTTCGTAAATCACGCGTGATTCGTGCTGTATCCACACTCTCTGTTCCGCGTAAGTGCTGAAGGTAAAGCGTAAAGAGTGTTAAAACAACGATTTGTGAAACATAGGCCTTAGTTGAGGCAACCCCAATCTCGGGGCCCGCTTGCAAATAAACAACGGCATCACACTCTGCCGCAATACTGCTGTTTACAACGTTGACGATCCCAATAACGGGTACACCTTTAGATTTAGCTAAACGCACAACGGCTAAAGTATCTGCCGTCTCCCCCGACTGGCTAATTACTACAACAACATCTTCTTGGCCGATCAATGGATTGCGATAACGGTATTCACTTGCGACATCTGCTTCCACGGGAACTCTAACAATTTGTTCAAGTAGATATTTCCCAACTAATCCAGCATGATAAGACGTTCCACAAGCGATAAGGTGAAACCGTTGGGCCTTTCGTAAGACCTCTGCGACAGAGGACAATTCAGGTAATACAACCTGTCCATCGCTTTTCAGTCTGCCGCGCATTGAATTCTCAATGACCTCGGGTTGCTCCGCTATTTCTTTGCGCATGTAATGGTCGAAGCCACTGTGCTGCGCCTGTTCAATATTCCAATCGATTTCTTGCACTTCTTTTTGGATGCTTACACCATCTATTATTCTAAATGCCTCAGCCGTATCCGGAGTGATGATCGCCATCTCCCCATTTTCAAGGCGCCAAAACTTCTTCGTGTATTTGACAATAGCTGATGGGTCAGACGCTAGGATCTTCTCTCCATCACCCAAACCAATCAAAAGGGGTGTTTCTTTGCGAACAGCGATTATTCGATCGGGTTCATTTGTACAAATTACGGCCAAAGCATATGCCCCTTCGAGCTTACGCACCACTTCACGCACGGCCGTAAATAAATCGCCATCATAAGCTTGTTCGATTAGATGCGCAATGACTTCAGTATCTGTTTCTGAAGAAAACACATTGCCATTCGCGAGTAATTCGCTTTTTAATTCTTGGTAATTCTCAATAATCCCGTTATGGACCACAGCAAACTGATCGTGTACCCCTGTGTGAGGATGCGAATTCGCATCCGATGGTTTGCCATGCGTCGCCCATCGGGTATGGGAAATTCCACAATTCCCGCTGGTATCCACCTGTGTCATTTCTGCAATCAACTCGGATACCTTACCGACTTTTTTAACTATTTTCAAATCTTGTCCTGCTATGATTGCAACTCCTGCTGAATCATAGCCGCGATATTCTAAAATTTCAAGACCTTCTATTAGGATATTATCTGCTTGTTTGGGGCCGGTATAACCGACTATTCCACACATATAATGACCTCCACCTTTATGTCGTCTACTGTCATCCGGCGAGTATTGGACTGTAGTCACCTACAGATTTGCCTGCCTTTAACGGACATGATAATCCGGAGGGTATCCGCCGACTTTTCGATTAACCCTCTCCTCGTCAACTCCAATTCAAATTAGAGTCCGGGCGCTATATTCAACTGCAAACGTTGTTGATTAGTTGTCGGTTGCCAGTGGTCAGGTTAATAGGCGGCTCTTTATTCAAAGAACACATACGATCCACACCCTTTCAACTTACTACTTTCAACTTTCAACTCATTTACGATTGTCTTATTATCAATATTTGCAAAAAGCTCTTTACTTCTTTGTTTGGTCAGTTGGTCAGGTTAATAGGAAGCTCTTTATTCAAAGAACACATACTATCCGCACCCTTTCAACTTACTACTTTCAACTTTCAATTCATTTACGATTGCTTCACCAACGACCGTACAACTTCGGCAATTTCTTCTGCAGCCGCTAGCGCCATCTCTGCACAAACAGCCTCCGCCATAACTCGAATTAAATCCTGCGTTCCCGAAGGACGCAAAACAATTCTACCTTTTCCCTGTAACTTTTCTTCCACTGCTTTTTTTGCTTCTAGTAGAATCGGGCTGTTCATCACAACTTGCTTGTCTGCTACCCTTACATTGATCAACTTCTGGGGATAATTTGGCAATTGGCTGATCAAGTCCGATAGCGTGCCGCCACTTTCCTTCACGACAGCGGCCAATTGTAAGCCATTCAGTAGGCCATCACCTGTCGTGGCCCATCTGCTATTAATAATATGTCCGGATTGCTCACCTCCTAAAATGGCTTGATGCACCTTCATCTCTTCCCAAACATAGCGGTCACCGACATCAGCCCGTACAAAATGGATCCCAAGCTGCCCAAATGCCTTTTCTAATCCCAAATTGCTCATAATCGTGCCAACCACCGTGTGATTCGTTAGATAATCAGAATTATTTAAATGCACCCCTAATATATATAGGATACAATCCCCATCTATAATTTGTCCAGTTTCTGCAATCGCAATGAGACGATCGGCATCACCGTCAAAAGCTAATCCCAAATCAGCACCTTGCGCGACAACCAGTTCTTGTAGTTTACGGGGGTTTGTCGATCCACAATCTAAGTTGATTGTATCCCCTTTGGCCTCAGCATGAATAAGTTGCACTTCAGCGCCGGCTTTCCTTAATACTTGCTCCGCCCAAGGTGCCGCCGCACCCCAAGCTGCATCACACACAATATGCATCCCTTGCAATGTTGGAATACTTGTCACCAAATGCTGGCAGTAGTCCTCCATGAGATTCGTCACATCTCGAGCCGTTGCAATTGCGGTTCCTGTTGGCAAAGAGCGCTCTTCTCCTGCTAAAATCGCCAAGAGTTCCGCCTCAATAGCTAATTCTACTTCTTCTGCCAATTTGTATCCCTGGCTATCAAAGAACTTAATCCCATTGTCCGGTACTGGATTATGCGAAGCCGAAATGACAACACCGAAGTCGGCTTTACTTTGTGCGGTTAGATAGGAAACAGCAGGGGTTGGAACAACACCCAAAGAGCCGGTGTCGCGTCCGACAGATTGGAGACCTGCGACTAATGCGGCCTCAAGCATGGTGCCTGATATACGGCTGTCACGTCCAATTAAAACAAATCCAGAGGGTGAACTCGGCAAAATCCGAGCTGCTGCTTGACCTAAAGCCAACACAAAGTGAGGCGTCAGCAGGGGGCCATTGGCCACTCCACGCACACCATCTGTGCCAAAAAATTGACGTTTCATAGGTTCATTACCCTCCATGACTACTCAAATGTAATGGTGACTGTTTTGATCTCTGCACTCTCAGCGCTTACCCCATCAGGGAAAAGCAGTTCGGCTTCTATTGTATCACCACTTACAACATCCGTTAGATCTAGCTCCGCTGTTTGGATCGCTGCAATATTTGCTAGCTGCTCTTCGGTCCCTAGTACGGATATGAAAGATTGGTCTAAGACATACTTAAGTCCCGGGGCAAGCTCCCCGCTAAAGACGGGTTCAATCGGCAAGGAAATCTTTTTAAGTAGATACACTTCAAAGTCGACAAACCCATTGACAACAATAGAATCTATTTGCTTGCCATCACCATCTACGGCGATCGGCTTGATGTTCTCATTGTAGGTCGGCATGGAGTTTGGATCGTATTGTAGAACTAACCGATCGATTTTCTCAACATCGCCAACAATACCTTCAACTGTTACTGAAGCCGGCGTTACATCCACCCTTTGAACCACCAAATCATCCGCTAATGGGTTTTGTAAATCTAAAACCGGTTCCATTTTCTGAGTAACCCATTCATCAATGACAATATCTATATTTGAAGGATTCACATTATATAAAGTAAGCCCATTAGGAATACTGGGCACCAAGGCTACGGTATACTGCCCCGCTTCATAGCCAGCTAAATCTACACTAATACTGATATCTCCTTTTTGTAGAGCATTAATGATCCCTACAGTTCCCCGCACAGTCACATCGGCAAACTGATCCGTAGAAGCTGTAACAATATAGCCATCATCAGTTATCCAATCTACCGCGACATCTTCAATCGTCGTCGGGATTTCATTCAGCAATTGTGGCTGCTGTGCTTGCACATAAATCCATAATGCAAGTGCCAATACTATAGCCATAAGTTTTAACATTAAATCTTCTGAGATTTTAAAACGTTTACTTTCCATCATCGAACCCCCTCCATAAACGACCAAGCCTGTGCTCCTGGGGCTCTTCCAATAAAGCTTTCCGTAATTTTTCCTTAAGCATGCGCGTGTCTAAAAAGCGCTGCAACTTCCCATCACTCCCAAAGGATATCGCACCTGTTTCTTCAGACACAACGATGACTAACGCATCTGAGCACTCCGTTATTCCTAGCGCAGAACGATGGCGAGCGCCCAATTCAACACTAATATCACTATTTGAAGTAAGCGGCAGATAGCATGCGGCAGCAACTACCCGTCCATTGCGAATCATTACGGCCCCATCATGCAGGGGGGTGTTGGGGATAAATATGTTAATTAAGAGCGAACTGCTGACGATACTGTCAATTGGAACACCCGTTTCGATATAGTCTCGGATCCCCGTCTTGCGCTCCCAAACAATCAAAGCACCAATTTTGTTTTTAGACAAAACTGCAGCGGCTTTTACCACTTCATCGATGGCCTCACTATTAGAAGACATGGATTTCGTGAAGTTGTTCAAAGGAGCAAGGAGCCCCCCCTGACCAAACTGCTCAAGTGCTCGACGCAATTCAGGTTGGAATAGAATCACAAACGCCAGGATCCCAACTGTCCAAACAGTATTTAATAACCAACTCAATGTTGTTAGATTGATAATCTCAGCAATAATTGTGACGATGACTAATGCTAAGATTCCTTTTATCAATGCGACTGCTCGTGTTTGCCTAAAGATAAGAATGATACGATAGATTATGTAAGCCACTATTACAATATCTAGAATATCTATAATATTAAAATTTTGAACAACACTCGTGATAAAATCGTATACCATAGTCAACCCTCACTTTCAACATTAATTATACAGATTATCTACTAATAAGACTAATTATTTCCTGCGCAATAATCGACTTAATAAATCGGCCATCCCCTTATTTGCAACTGCTTCCTTTTTTTCATCATCAAGAGCCTGCTCCTGGGCGATTATTTTTTTAATTGTCGCGATCATAGCAGGTTCTGATTGGTGTTCTTGAATCTGCTGCCAATCTTTCTCACTGATTTTTTGACTAATAATATTATAAGTCAACATGAAAACATTCTGATCCAGCTCATAGGCCTGCTCAAAAGCAATTGCTGCTTCTTCCCACTGCTTCAACATTGAGTAAGCGCAGGCGGCTAACACATAGGCAAGTGGGTTTGTTTCCTGAAGAATAGCAGCCTGGAGTGCTTCTTCTAAAGCATCCTCTGCCTGATTCATATAAAGTAGTATTTCTGCCAAATTGCCGCGGATTGCTGCATTCTTGGGGGCTAATTCTTTGGCGATCGCCATAAACTGATTTGCTTTTGTGTAATCCTTTAAAACAAGATGAGCGGATCCGCTGCTAACGATTGCGGGCAAGTAATCTTGCTTAATGGCTAAGGTTTTGCGCCATGCTTGAATCGCCCGCTCATAAAGACCACACTCGTAGAGAATCATACCAATATTATAGCTGGCATGGATATTCTGAGGATCCTCTAATAGAACTTCTTCCCAAGACCTAATAGCCTCTTCGAAGTTTCCTTGTCGCGCATAAACCTCACCAATATTCACTTTGATATTGATATCTGTCATACCGTTAGCGATTGCTTTATTGAAATTTTCTAAAGCCTCGTCATAGTGATCTTGACTTAAATGCGCTAAACCACAATTATAATAAATCGCAGGATTCTTGCCACCTGCTGCTAACTCTTTTTCACAGTACGCTACTGCTTCGGCCATATCTCCCATATGCAGCATCAACATACTTAATTCATGGATTGTTGCAAGGTCCTGAGGATCAATCAGCAAAACCTTTTCCCACGTCTTGCGGGCCTCATCATATTCCCCTTTTAGCGTGTAGGCTTGAGCCAGTGTTTGATAGATGATTTTTAAAGAACGATTCGAGTTATAGCGATCTGCCTTGCGCAAATGCATAATAGACGCATCATACATCTCACGATACAAGTAGGCTTTAGCAATCGAGTAATGGGCAAATACATTATGGGGGTCTAATTTAATGACCTTATTCCAATAGTCAATCGCCTCGTTCATTAGACCCGTTTCAGCTGCAATTGTTCCCAAATGATAATAAGTAGTTACTGCTTCCTTACCTTTCAAAAATTGTAAACAGTGCTCAAGATGTTCGCGTGCAACATCCCACTCCTCTAAATGCATATAAGCAACCCCTAAATCATGCCAGTAGGCGGCATTATCAGGCTCTTTTTCTAATTTGCTTTTGAGTTCCTCAAGAATCGTCATAAGTTCTGTTTTACTCGGCACGATAGTTCCTCCTTCAAATACTTCACTTAAGTAGTTGGCTATTTTTGGTGAATTTCCTGCTAATCACAAGCTTTATTATAATATATCTCTGTAGCGTTCGCTAAAAATCCGCAATCTTTACATTGAACTTAAAAATAAATTATATCACACTTAGCCGTTACAATAAATATGTTGTTTGCTATTGAAGCCACACGGTAAAAGATGTCCGACCTCGCTTCGTTTACTCCAAAAAAATTGGGGGTTCTTTAATACCCGTTCGACCAATACAATAAAAAAACTGTCAGCAAATTGCCAACAGTTTTTATATTTTTGATAAATATTCTTAACGCTTTGAGAACTGAGGAGCACGACGGGCTTTTTTAAGACCAGGCTTCTTGCGCTCAACCATACGTGAGTCACGTGTTAAGAATCCAGCTTTTTTCAAAGGTTTGCGGAAGCTATCTTTGTCTGCTTGAATCAAAGCACGAGCGATACCGTGTCGGATTGCACCAGCTTGTCCAGAAAATCCACCACCATGAACATTCACTAATACATCATACATACTCGTTGTTTTAGTTAATTCCAATGGTTGACGAACAATAACTTTCAAAGTGTCCAAACCGAAATACTCGTCGATGTTGCGTTTGTTGATAAAAATTTTTCCATTACCAGGTACTAGACGAACACGTGCGACTGCCGTTTTACGGCGACCTGTTCCAAGATATTGTAATTGTTGTGCCATAATATGCTATTCCTCCTATCCTATTGTCGCAATTCCCAAACTGCGGGTTGTTGCGCTTGATGAGGATGCTCTGCACCAGTATAAACTTTGAGCTTCTTGAGCATTTGACGGCCAAGTTTATTCTTGGGTAACATTCCCTTAACAGCTTTAGTAACGATCATTTCAGGATGAGTTTTAATAAACTCGCCATATTTGATCCTCTTTAAACCACCTGGATAACCAGAGAAACGTTGAAACTCTTTTTGTTCCCATTTATGACCAGTTAAAACAATCTTCTCTGCATTTAGTACGATCACGAAGTCCCCTGTATCAACGTGGGGGGTAAATTCTGGTTTGTGTTTGCCGCGTAAAATTGTAGCAATCTCTGTAGCCACTCGGCCGAGAGTTTTACCGGCAACGTCCACTACATACCACTTCTGCTCTATTTCATTAGGCTTAGCCATATAAGTACGCATGGTCGTCCCTCCTTTGTTCATTTTCAATTATATACTTCATCAAAATTGTAACGGGGCGGAAACAATCGTGATTAAAGACACATCAGCTATTATATAGGGTTAACCCCTATAAGTCAAGATACATCATTACCTTTTAGTATCAAAATACACTTTTTCTAAACAAAGCCCCATAGGCGGTGCTGTATGCATGGCCAATCGTCGATCTAGGCTTGCAAGAGCTGCTGCTGCATGGGATGATGCGAATTTTCCACGGCCAATATCTACTAACGTTCCTGTAATAATTCTCACCATTTTATAAAGGAAACCATTGCCATGATAGTTGATAACGAGGTAACCATCGTGATCTTGCTTAAGTGTCAGTGAGTAAATTTCACGTATCGTACTATTCACTTGGCTACCTGCAGCACAAAAGGCCGCAAAATCGTGTTGACCGACAAAGTAATTTGCTGCTTGACGCATCGCTTCAAGATCAAGGTTTCTAGGTAGATACCAGCTGAATCGGCTGCGTCTAAAATCATTAACCAAGGTATTGTTGATTGTATAGCTATAAAGCTTGCCAGTAGCATGATAGCGCGGATGGAAGTCCAAGTCGACTTCGCGACAACTTTTAATAATGATATCACTCGGCAACTTCGAATTAAGTGCTAAGGGTACCCGTTCTGCAGGGATATTAATAGCCGTTTTAAATACGGCCTGCTGATCAAAGGCATGCACACCTGCATCCGTGCGACTCGCTCCAACTACAGTCGTTGGCTTTCCATTCAAAGCTGAGAGCTGCTCCTCTAATTCCTGTTGAACAGTCCGGTTATCAACTTGACGTTGCCATCCGTGGAAGTCAGTGCCATCATAACTCACTGCTAGCAGTAGTTTTCTCATATGCCCAGAACTCTCATGTAAATAATCCCCGCACAGAAGGCCATCATAATTGCTGAAGCGACAACATCAACGGTTGCAATTTTTAATATTTTCATCCTAGTACGACCCTCACCGCCCTGATAACAACGAGCCTCCATGGCCATAGCTAAATCATCTGCGCGCCGAAATGCACTAATAAACAAAGGAACTAACAGAGGCATCATCGCTTTAGCGCGCTGGATCAAGGAGCCAGATTCAAAATTGGCGCCTCGCGATTGCTGTGCCTTCATAATCTTCTGAGCTTCCTCTAAAAGGGTAGGTATAAACCGCAATGCGATTGTCATCATCATTGCCAGCTCATGAGCCGGAACACCGATCCTTTTAAAGGGCCGCAATAGGTGCTCAATCCCATCCGTTAAAGAAATGGGTGATGTGGTTAGGGTTAAGAGCGATGTGAACGTGATGAGTAGCATTAGGCGCATCGCCATATATAATCCGAAATAAAAACCCTCATCGTAAACTTCAAATTTTCCTACTGAGAACAGAACTTCACCATCTTGGATGAAAAAGGCATTCAAAATAACTGTCAGGAAAATGATGATGAAAAGAGGTCGTAGCCCGCGTAGAACAGTTTTAACTCCAACTTCTGAGGTCAGAATCATCATGCCAGTGAAGATTGTAACCGCTATATAGGCAAAAGGACCCTTTGCGACAAAGAGGATAACGACGAATAAGATTGTTAGCATGATTTTAACACGAGGATCGAGCTTATGAATAAAAGAATCTCCAGGCATAAATTGCCCAAACGTAATATTATTAAGCATTTCTGGTCACCCCCAGCGCTTTACTAAGGTGCATACTGGCTTCCTCTATAGTCAAAACGACTTCAGGAAGATCCCATCCCTTACTGCGCAATTGCTGAAATAGTGCGGTGATTGGGGGAACATCGAGCCCTATTTCCCTTAATAGCTCCGTCGCAGCAAATACTTCACGCGGTGTTCCATCAAGTGCAATCAGACCCTTATTCATGACAATAACACGGTTTGCATATTGGGCAACTTCCTCCATGTCATGGGTAACTAAAATAATTGTAATATCCTTATTATCTCTAATACGATCAATCATATTGAGTATTGACCGCCGGGCAACTGGATCGAGCCCTGCTGTTGGTTCATCTAAGACCAAAATCTCCGGTTCCATAGCTAAAACTCCGGCAATTGCTACGCGGCGCATCTGACCACCACTCAGGTCAAATGGCGACTCTGATAAAATCGTCTCAGGTAAGCTAACCGCTTGAAGTGCTTTTTTCAATCTCTGTTGTAATGCATCACCAGTGATTCCCATATTCTTAGGTCCAAAACAAATATCTGCTTCTACAGTCTCCTCAAAAAGTTGATGCTCTGGATACTGAAAAACAATACCGACCTGGGAACGGATCTGATGGCGCTCTTTTTTGTTACGGGTATCAAGGCCATTGACGAATACTTCACCCGTAGTCGGTAGCATCAGCCCATTAAAATGTTGAATAAGTGTTGATTTTCCTGAGCCTGTTTGACCGATAATAGCCGTTAGCGAATTATCGGCAATTTCCAAATTTATATTGCGCAAAGCCATGGTCTCAAAAGGTGTTCCTGGACTAAATATATGTTCTAAATTTATGATCTTAACTGACATAATAGCTCCACCATCTCATTAATCGTCAATACATCACGGGGAATATCTAAACCCTGATCTTTTAACTCTAAAGCGAGTCCTGTTATTTGCGGAATATCCAAACCATACTGTTGCAATTTTTTTCCACGACTAAAAATACCTCTTGGTGTATCTTCCAAGACGATTTCTCCTTCAGACATGACGAGTACGCGATTGGTACGATTCACTTCTTGCATATGATGCGTAATCATCACAATCGTTATCCCTTGTTGATGAAGTTGGTCGATTGCCTCTAGTACTTCATGTCGCCCAAGTGGGTCTAACATAGCTGTAGATTCATCGAAAATGATGACTTGCGGTGCAATAGCCAGCACACCCGCAATAGCCAGCCGCTGTTTTTGGCCACCTGACAACAAGTGGGGTGCGTGTAAACTATACTCTGTCAAATGTACAGCTGCTAGTGCTTCATCGACCCGCCTGCGAATTTCAGCAGGGGAATATCCGATGTTCTCTGGGCCAAAGGCCACGTCCTCTTCAACGATTGTAGCGACAATCTGGTTGTCAGGATTCTGAAATACCATGCCAACTTGTTGCCGAATAGTGAAGGTGTTCGCTTCATCAGCTGTATTGAGATTATTAACTATTACCTGTCCTTTTGTAGGCAAGAGCAAAGCATTAAACATCTTAGCAAGTGTTGATTTTCCAGAACCATTGGCACCAATGATTCCAATAAATTCTCCGCGCTTAATGCTTAAATTAATGTTCTTGAGAACCAGTTGATCGTCATCGTTTGGATAATGAAATGAGAGATCTTTGCATTCAATGATGGAATTAGTCATTCTTAATACCTCTATCTACTTTACTTCGTATGAAAACAAGGGAGCTGACACAGTGTCGCTCCCTGCTTCGCTAACAGATGACGACTTCCGTCCGTTTCTGCTAAGTTTAAACCTAGAAGAGGGCCTTACTCATAACAAATCAGGCCCTCAGTGTTTATACTAGTTCTATGATAGCGCGCGGTGCGGCATCGCCTCTCCGCGGATTGCCTTTGATGATCCGTGTGTATCCTCCGTTGACATCCGCATATTGCGGTGCGATTTCTTCGAATAATCTCACGACTACTTTTTCATCAAAGAGATATGCTAACGCTTGGCGGCGAGCATGTAAATCGCCACGTTTACCTAACGTAATCATTTTTTCTGCTAGACGTCGAACTTCTTTAGCACGAGTTTCTGTTGTCTCAATCTTACCATGACGAAGAAAGTCAGTGGTTAAATTGCGCAACATAGCTCGGCGATGATCGGATCGGCGGCCTAATTTGCGATAGCCCATGATCACATATCCTCCTTATTGTTTACTCTGAGTCGCGCATGCTGAGACCTAAATCGCTTAGTTTTCCTCTCACTTCATTAAGTGATTTCTTACCTAAGTTTCGGACTTTAAGCATCTCATCCTCAGAACGTAGAATTAACTCTTGTACCGTATTGATACCGGCACGCTTCAAACAATTATACGAACGAACTGAAAGATCTAGCTCCTCGATCGGCATTTCCAAAACGCGATCCATCGTATCCTCAGGTTGATCAATCAGAACCTCTGTATCACGAGCCGTATCAGACATGTTGATAAACAAGCTGAGATGTTCACTCATAATACGCGCTGCCAGCCCAAGTGCCTCATCAGGAGACAAACGGCCATCGGTCCAGATATCCATCGTAAGCTTATGCTTATTAATATCTTGACCAACACGTGTGTTCTCAACGCGGTAACTCACTCTTTGTGCAGGCGAGAAGATTGAATCAATCGGAA
Organism: uncultured Clostridiaceae bacterium; assembly: GCA_964625175.1. Taxonomy (GTDB): domain Bacteria; phylum Bacillota; class UBA994; order PWPR01; family PWPR01; genus CAZVAO01. Next base: position 14,369 of record CAZVAO010000012.1, on the reverse strand, counting down.
TTACGCCAATCGGCTGGTCAGCTATCTTATTTCTTTCAGATGGAACATATCCTCTACCAACTTCCACATCAACATCCATTACTAAATGTCCTGTGGTATCCAGTGTTGCGATATGCAACTCTGGATTGATGATTGTGATATCACTATCTGAAGTAAAATTAGCAGCTGTAACTTCACCAGGGCCTTCTACGTTGATATTAAGATGAACAATATCTTCTTCTCCATGAAGATGGAGCCTGAGGCTTTTGAGGTTAAGAATAATCTCTGTAACGTCCTCAACAACACCCTCCATGGTAGAAAACTCATGTAATACACCATCGATCTTGATACGTGTTACTGCTGCACCTGGCAGCGAAGAAAGCAAGATCCGACGTAGAGCATTACCAAGGGTAGTGCCATAACCTCTTTCCAAAGGTTCAACGACATAACAGGCATAGTTCTCTTCCAAATTCTCTATTACTTTAGTTATCGACGGTTTTGTCATTTCAAGCACAGCAAACCCTCCTGAATACAAATTATGCGTTAGCAACAAAATTGAGGGCGTTTACACCTAACGAGAATAACGCTCTACAATTAGATGTTCTTCTACCGGAATCTCAATTTCAGAACGCTCAGGAAGACGAACGACGTGACACGTTAGTGTCGTATCATTTACTTCCAGCCACTCCGGAGTACTACGATCGCCCAAAGCTTCAGCAATCTCTTTGATTAAGACTGATGCACGACTCTTTTGACGAATAGCAATGACATCGCCTGCTTTAATACGGAAAGAAGGTATATTTACTTTCTTGTCGTTCACAGTGAAGTGACCATGTCTCACTAATTGACGAGCTTGACTACGCGAGGCAGCAAAACCAGCCCTATAAACCATATTATCAAAGCGACTCTCAAGGATCTGTATTAGAACCTCACCAGTTACGCCACGGACGTTAGCAGCTTCTTCATAGTAACCACGAAACTGTTTCTCGAGTACACCATAGATGCGTCGTGCCTTTTGCTTAGCACGCAACTGCAAACCATAGTCACTAACTCTGATGCGTCCTCGCCCATGTTGACCCGGAGCATAACCGCGACGCTCGAAAGAGCATTTACCTGTATAGCAGCGATCACCTTTGAGGTATAATTTTACACCCTCACGGCGACACAACCGGCAAACCGGTCCTGTATATTTAGCCATATTTTCTCTTCCTCCTTACTACACGCGGCGACGTTTCGGTGGTCGGCAGCCATTATGCGGGATGGGTGTAACGTCAGCAATGGCGTTAACCTCAAGTCCTGCAGCCTGCAATGAACGGATAGCAGCCTCACGTCCTGGGCCAGGGCCTTTAACACGAACTTCAATGGTACGCATACCATGCTCCATAGCCGCTTTCGCAGCTGTTTCTGCTGCAACACCTGCAGCAAATGGAGTAGATTTACGCGACCCTTTAAAGCCTTGTGCGCCAGCACTAGACCAAGATAAAGTGTTGCCAAATTTATCTGTGATGGTGACGAGAGTATTATTGAACGTTGATACTACATGAGCGATGCCGGAATCAATATTCTTACGTTCGCGACGTCGCCGACGAGATGTTCCTCGACCTTTTTTAGCCATATTACCCTGCCTCCTTACTTCTTGCGGCGAATGCCGACTGTTCTCTTCTTACCCTTGCGAGTACGAGCATTTGTTTTGGTACGTTGCCCACGTACTGGTAAGCCACGGCGATGACGGAGCCCGCGATAGCAGCCGATTTCCATCAGGCGCTTCACATTTTGGGTCACTTCACGACGCAGATCACCTTCAATTACATAATTGGCATCAATGTAATCACGCAATTTATTAACTTCGACCTCAGTCAAATCACGGACACGAGTTGATTCATCGATCTGTGTGTTCTTCAAGATCTCTTCTGAGCGAGATCTGCCGATACCATAGATATATGTTAAACCGATGACAACCCGTTTCTCACGTGGTAAGTCTACCCCTGATATACGAGCCATTCAAACACCTCCAATTTAACCCTGTCGCTGCTTATGCTTAGGGTTTTCGCATATAACCATTACCCGCCCTTTGCGGCGGATTATCTTGCATTTCTCACAAAACTTTTTTACCGACGGTCTTACTTTCACCGACAGCACCTCCTGTGATTACTCTTATTTGAAACGGTAAGTGATTCGTCCCTGTGTTAAATCATATGGGGACAGTTCGAGTTTTACACGATCTCCAGTTAAAATTCGAATATAATGCATACGAATTTTACCTGAAATAGTTGCTAAGACTAAATGCCCATTAGATAATTCTACACGGAAACGAGCATTAGGTAAAGATTCAATTACTCTTCCTTCAACTTCAATTGCTTTTTGATTAGCCAATTACGGTACCCCCTCTATACTGATTGATTTTTCCCACTAACATTACCATTTGGTCAGGATTTCAGCCTGACCCTCCCGAACGCAGATTGTGTGTTCAAAGTGAGCGCATAGACTCCCGTCTAGTGTAACGACAGTCCATCCATCATCGAGTTCTTTCACTCGATAATCTCCGGCATTAAGCATCGGCTCAATAGCTAATGTTAGCCCAGGTTTAAGTTTTACACCCCTCCCGGGCGGTCCGAAGTTCAGAACCTGGGGGTCTTCATGTAAGTTGCTTCCTATACCGTGACCGGTATAGTCACGAACTACAGAAAAACCTTCACTTTCAGCAGCACGCTGGATAGCATGCGAAATGTCCGACAGGCGGGCTCCGGCAGTAGCAGCCGCTATACCGTCCATGAGAGACTGTTCAGTCACCTTAAGCAACCGGGCAGCTTCTTCCGTAATATCGCCAACAGCAAATGTTTTTGCTGCATCGCCGTGATAGCCTTTGACTAACGCACCGATATCGACACTACAGATATCTCCATCCTGTAAAACTTTACTAGACGACGGTATGCCATGAACCAATTCGTCATTGACTGAGGCACATATCGCCGCGGGGAAGCCACCGTATCCCTTGAATGAAGGAATAGCACCGACTTTTTCCATGTAAGCGGTTACTAGGCTGTCTAATTCAGCAGTAGTAACCCCTGGCCGAATGTTGTCTTGTACCAGTTGTAGAGAGTGAGCAACCACTGCACCAGCATCACGCATACAATCTAACTCACGTTCTGATTTAATGGTAATCACTCGAACTAACCTTCTAACAATCGGCAGACATCCATATATACACTGTCTATACTCTGCTCGCCATTGATATTACGTAATAAACCGCGTTCGCGATAGTAATTCAACAATGGCTCAGTCTGCTTCTTATACACATCCAAACGATTCAAAACAGTGGATTCACTATCGTCCTCGCGTTGCACAACTTCTTCACCACAAACATCACACACCTGATCCACTTTTGGAGGATTGTACATGGTGTGATAAGTCGCACCACAGTTTAGACAAGTACGTCTTCCTGTTAATCTCTGAACAACGACTTCGTCCCTTGATGAAATATTGATCACATGATCAAGCTTATGACCCCATTTTTTTAGCAACGCTTCTAAGGCATCCGCTTGAGCAACCGTCCGTGGATACCCATCAAGCATATAACCATTTGCACAGTCATCTGCAGACAGACGTTCTTCCACTAAACCAATCACCACATCATCCGGAACTAATGCTCCGCTGTCCATATAAGTTTTGGCCACCAATCCCATCGGAGTTTTCTCACGTAAAGCTTTACGAAACATATCTCCAGTGGAAATGTGTGGAATCCCAAACCGTTCATGCAGGCGTTTGGCCTGACTTCCTTTGCCAGCTCCTGGTGGGCCAACTAATATGATTCTCATACTAATTCACCTACTTAAGGAAACCGCCATAGTGACGCATCATCAATTGGTTCTCAATTTGCTTAACTGTATCAAGAGCAACACCAACCATAATGATTAGACTTGTTCCAGCAATACCCAGCTGTACATTGAGAACACTGTTTAACATAATCGGGATAACTACTAATGAAGCAAGGAAAGTAGCTCCAACAAACGTTAAACGCCATAAAATACGAGAAATATAATCTGTTGTTGGTTTCCCAGGACGAACCCCAGGAATAAACCCACCCTGTTTCTTCAAATTATCGGAAACATCACGTGGATTAAACTGCATCGTTGTGTAGAAATAAGTAAACCCAAAAATGAGCAACATGTACAATACTGTGTGAATCGGTTTACCCATTTGTAATGCCTCACCTACCGTTTTAATCCATCCATCCGAACTGCTTAAACCAGCAATTGTTTGAGGAAACATTAAAATAGAAGAGGCGAAGATGACAGGGATTACACCTGCTTGGTTGATCCGCATAGGAATGTGGGTGTTCTGACCCCCATACATTTTGCGTCCAACCACTCGACGTGCATACTGAACTGGGATACGCCTTTTACCCTCTTGAATGAGGACAACGGCACCAATCATTACAACAGCACCAACCGTTACACCGATTAATGTGAAAATACTATGTTCACCAATCTGAACGGATCTAACTAGGTTGTAAGCTGAAACGGGTAAACGCGAAATGATTCCCGTAAAGATCAATAATGATATACCGTTACCAATCCCATTATCCGTAATTCGCTCACCTAACCACATTAAGAAAGCTGTACCAGCGGCTAAGGTCATCGATATTAACAGATAAGAAGACCAACTTTGAACCAGCAGATAGTTTCTGATATTCCATGTTACGGCTAAAGCTTGCAAAAACGCTAAAACGACTGTTGCGTAACGTGTATATTGCATTTGCTTCTTACGTCCTTCTTGGCCACCCTCTTTCATCATCTTTTCCCACGAAGGAATAATCATGGTTAAAAGCTGAATGACAATGGATGCGGTAATATAAGGCGTTACTGACATGGCAAAGATCGTAAAGTTCTTAAGTGCACCGCCAGATACAACGTCTAAGAAGCCAAGCAAGCTGCCACCTTCAAAAAGACTACGCAAGGCTTCATTATTGATACCAGGCACAGGAATGTGGGCCCCAAGTCGGAAAATAGTCAACATAGCAAAGGTGAAAATTAATTTCTTGCGTAAATCAGGGATTTTCCAAGCATTGCGTAATGTCTTAAGCACTTAGATCACCTCTGTTTGACCACCAGCAGCAGTAATAGCTTCAGTAGCAGCCTTAGAGAAAGCATTCGCTTTTACGGTTAGCTTCTTCTCTAATTTACCACGGCTCAGAATTTTCACTCCATGTCTAACATTGTTAACTAATCCATAACTTCTTAACAATTCAATGTCGACGGTATCGCCATCATTGAAAAGGTTGAGCTGATCAAGGTTGATGACAACATATTCCTTGCGGAAAATATTTGTAAAACCACGTTTTGGTAGTAAGCGTTGCAGTGGCATTTGACCACCCTCGAACCCAGGTGACGTTCCACCACCAGAACGAGAGTTTTGACCATTCATACCACGCCCAGCAGTAGTTCCTAAACCTGATCCAGTACCGCGACCAACTCGCTTGCGGTTCTTGCGAGAACCTTTTGTGGGTTTCATTTGATGTAACTTCATTGGTAACACCTCCGACCCCTAATTAATCTCTTCAACAGTTACAAGATGTCTTACTTTGTTGATCATTCCGCGTATTTGCGGCGTATCATTATGTGTGACACTTTGATTCAACTTAGATAAACCTAATGCTTTAACTGTATCTTTAGTTTTTTGACGATAGCCAATCGGGCTTTTATACAATGTGATTGTTAATTTCATAATAATAACACGGCCTCCCGATCCTAGTGTAAGCTTTCAATTTCTTTATCACGCGTAGCGGATACTTGCTCCGCTGTACGCAATTCTTGAAGGCCCTTCATTGTAGCATATGCAATGTTAATTTTATTGGCAGAACCCAGTGATTTTGTTAAAATATCACGAATCCCAACAAGTTCTAAAATTGCACGCGCAGCACTTCCAGCAATAACCCCTGTACCTTCAGAAGCGGGCTTTAACATGACTTTCCCAGCACCAAAGACACCGAGAACCTCATGAGGAATTGTTGTGCCTACCATAGGAATCGTCACCATACTCTTACGAGCAGTATCAATTGCCTTACGTACAGCATCTGGAACACCACGAGCTTTGCCTAAACCTACGCCGACTTTACCCTTGCCATCACCAACAGCTACGATTGCTGTGAAGCTACGGATTCGGCCACCTTTAACAGTTTTCGAAACCGGCTTAATCTCAATTACCTTTTCGAGCAAATCGCTCTTAGGTTGAGTATCTCTACGATTATTACGTTTATTTTGGGTTTGACGCTTTTCCATTCTATTTCCTCCCGCCGTTAAAACTCTAGACCGGCTTCACGAGCAGCGTTTGCTAAAGTAGCAACGCGACCATGATATTGATAGCCACCGCGATCAAAAACCACTTTTGTGATCCCGAGAGCAACAGCTTTCTCACCAATCAGTTTACCAACTATACGGGCAGCGTCAACATTGCCGCCATTATCACAAACAGAAGCAATCTCGGGTGTTAATGTCGATACGCTAAGCAACGTTCTACCTTCTTCATCATTGATGATTTGGGCATAAATATGCTTGTTACTGCGATATACATTTAACCTCGGACGCTCGATGTTACCGGATACACGATTGCGCACACGATAATGGCGTTTTTTACGAAGTTTATTACGATCCGCTTTTTGCAGCATAATATTCGACTCCTTTCCGTCGCCACGGATTAACCGGTCTTACCAACCTTTTGACGCACATGCTCGCCCTTATAACGAATACCCTTACCTTTGTAAGGTTCTGGTTCGCGGACTTTACGAATCTGTGCGGCAAATTGGCCAACCGCTTGTTTATCAATGCCTTTTACAACTATTTCGGTATTAGATGGAACATCTACTTCGATGCCTGCAGGTGGTTCCATCTCAACTGGATGGGAATAACCAACCGTTAACACGAGGTTATCACCTTTTTTGCTGGCACGGTAACCCACACCAACTAGTTGTAAGCTTTTTTCAAACCCGCTTGAAACACCCTCTACCATATTGGCGATTAGGCTACGGGTTAAGCCGTGGAGAGCTCGGTTTTGGAAATGATCATCAGGACGTTTGCAAACGATATGTTGATCTTCCATGCTAAGCTCAATGTTGAGGTTGAAGTCACCAGATAAAGATCCCTTAGGACCCTTGACATCAACATGATGCCCGTCGATCTTCACATCTACACCGGCTGGAATACTAATAGGCTTCTTTCCTATTCTAGACATTTAGCTACCCCCTACCAGACGTGACAGACAACTTCACCACCGAGCCGAAGCTCACGTGCTTTTGCGTCTGTAACCAGTCCTTGTGATGTAGAGATTAGAGCAACGCCTAATCCACCGAGCACACGAGGAATCTCGTCTTTTCGGCAATAAATACGCAAACCAGGTTTAGAGATTCTTTTAATCCCGTGAATCGCTTGTTTGCGGTCAGAATCATACTTTAATATGATGCGGATTGAACCTTGATTTTCATTGTTTATAATATCATAATCTCTGATATAGCCTTCATCGCGCAATATTTCTGCAATCGCCTTTTTCATATTAGACGCTGGAATATCCACCGTCTTATGTAAAGCAGATGCAGCATTGCGAATACGAGTCAGCATATCAGCAATAGGGTCAGTCATTACCATGCTAACAGCCTCCTTCTACCAACTGGCCTTCATTACGCCAGGGATTTGTCCCTGATGGGCCAGTTTCCGGAAACAAATTCGACAGACACCGAACTTGCGCATATATCCACGAGGTCTACCGCAAATACGGCAACGGTTGTACTCTCGTGTTGGGTATTTTTGTGTACGCTTCTGTTTGGCAATCATAGATTTCTTAGCCACGAGCCTACCCCCTTACCTTGTGAATGGCATACCCATCAGCCTTAACAGCTCACGAGCTTCTTCATCAGTTCCCGCTGTGGTCACAATAGTAATGTTCATACCTTGAACATTCTCTACTTGATCATAGCGAATCTCTGGGAAGATTAATTGTTCTTTGACACCTAAAGTGTAGTTGCCGCGGCCATCAAAGGCCTCAGGCGAAACACCATGGAAGTCGCGAACACGTGGCAAGTTAATACTAACGAGTTTGTCCAAAAAATTATACATACGATCGCCGCGTAAGGTTGCTTTACAACCAATAGGCATACCGGCGCGCAACTTGAAATTCGATACAGATTTCTTGGCGATAGTGACAACAGGCTTTTGGCCCGCAATGATTGTCATATCCTGTACAGCAGAATCAATAAGCTTCTTATCTTCTACAGCACGTCCAACTCCCATGTTGAGGACTATTTTCTCTACTTTGGGAATCTGCATGTCATTCACATAATTAAACTTCTCTTTCATTGCTGCTTTGACTTCTGATACATAAGTCTCTTTAAGCCTAGACACGTATGATCCTCCTTCCCACTCTCAGCTACCGTTCGATCGTTTTACTGCATTTTTTACAGTAACGAACTTTGGTACCATCTTCTAAGATTTTCTTCCCAGTACGAGTGGCTTGATTACAGTTTGGACAAATCAACATAACATTAGAAACATTAATTGGTGCTTCTAACTCGATGATGCCACCCTGTTGATTCATGCCTGCCGGGCGTTGGTGTTTTTTCATCATACTAACACCTTCAACAATAACACGGCCAACAGCCGGCATTGCCTTTAACACCTTACCTTTTTTACCTTTATCTTTTCCAGCCAAGACCAGAACAGTATCGTTCTTCTTGACATGGAGTTTATTCTGACTCATCGCATTCCCTCCTGCAATTAAAATACTTCGGGGGCGAGTGACACAATTTTCATGTAATTCTTTTCACGAATCTCACGAGCTACAGGCCCAAAAATACGTGTTCCTCGAGGATTATTATTATCATCTAGAACTACAACTGCATTGTCATCAAATCTAATATGACTGCCATCTTGACGATTAACTCCGTATTTAGTGCGGACGATTACCGCCTTAATTACTTCGCCTTTCTTAACAACTCCGCCGGGTGTTGCCACTTTAACTGTAGCGACGATTACGTCACCAATGTTCGCATACCGACGTTTAGAACCTCCGAGTACTTTTATGCAAAGTACTTCTTTAGCTCCTGAGTTATCAGCAACACGCAGTCTGCTTTCGCTTTGTATCACAGCGTGTTCCTCCCTTCACCTACTCGGCTCTTTTGATAATTCGAACAACGCGCCAGCGTTTTGTTTTACTGAGCGGTCGTGTTTCCATGATCTCAACTACATCGCCCTGGCGACAACTGTTATCTACATCATGTGCATGAAACTTCTTACTGCGTTTAATGCTCTTGCCGTACAGTGGATGGCGTGTAACCCGTTCGACTTTTACAACAACGGTTTTATCCATTTTATCGCTTACGACAACGCCTTGCCGAGTTTTGCGATTATTGCGTTCCATTATCGGGCTTCCTCCCTTCGCTTCTACTGGTTAATTCCCAGTTCGCGCTCGCGTTGTACTGTTTTAACACGAGCAATAGTCTTACGAACAGTACGGATGCGCATAGGGTTTTCTAATTGACCTACAGCAGAACGAAATCGCAAGTTAAACAATTCTTCTTTTAAATCATCAAGTTTTTTAAGGATATCTTGATCACTTAAGACGCGAATTTCACTTACTCGCATTATTCTTCACCACCCGAATCTTCACGTTTAACGAATTTGCATTTAATTGGCAACTTATGAGAAGCTAATCGAATAGCTTCGCGGGCCATCTCTTCTGGAACACCACTTAATTCAAACATGATGCGCCCAGGCTTTACAACGGCTACCCAATACTCAGGTGCACCTTTACCACTACCCATACGGGTTTCAGCAGGTTTAGCTGTTACTGGTTTATGCGGAAAAATATTGATCCAAACTTGTCCACCACGTCGGATGGTACGAGTTAGTGCAATACGTGCAGCCTCAATTTGACGGCTAGTAATCCAGCCAGGCTCCAAAGCCACTAGGCCGTATTCGCCCTGAGTAATCTCGGTTCCGCCCTTGGCTTTGCCTTTCATGCGGCCGCGATGATGACGGCGATACTTGACGCGTTTTGGCATTAACATTTTGGCGCCCTCCTTTTCATCAGATACGGTCTTTTATTTCTCAGGTAAAACCTCACCCTTATAGATCCACACTTTGATACCAATTTGGCCATAAGTTGTGTGGGCAGTTGCAACACCGTAGTCAATATCTGCACGTAATGTTTGGAGAGGAATACGTCCCATGCGATCCCACTCGGTACGTGCAATCTCTGCGCCATTCAAACGTCCAGATACCATGGTTTTGATACCCTTTGCTCCAGCACGCATCGCTCTGGTCATAACCTGACGCATAGCGCGGCGGTAAGCAATTCGACGCTCAAGTTGTCCAGAAATATTTTCAGCAACTAATACAGAGTCGATTTCAGGTTTCTTAATTTCGACTACATTAATGTATACTTGCTTACCTGATAGTTTAGTAATTTGTGCTCGTAATTCGTCAACACCGGCACCATTGCGTCCAATAACCATTCCTGGCTTGGCTGTTTGAATTGACAAACGAATGATGTTAGCGGTGCGCTCAATGATGACCTTAGAAATGCCGGCATCAAATAGTGAGCTCTTGACGAAGTTGCGAATTGCGTGATCTTCCACTAAAAAGTCTGCAAAATCCTTATCTGCGTACCATTTAGTTTCCCAATCGCGAATTATTCCAACTCGTAATCCAGTTGGGTTGACTTTCTGACCCAATTTCCAAACCCCTCCTTACTAACGCTCTTTAACAACCACTGTAATGTGGCTAGTTCTTTTGAGAATCGGATAAGCGCGTCCTTGAGCACGTGGATGGAATCGTTTCAATACTGGACCGCCATCAACAAAAGCTTCGGCGATGTAGAGATTGTCAGAATCCATATCAAAATTGTGCTCAGCATTTGCAGCAGCCGCCTTTACCACTTGGTAAATAATCTCTGCTGCCTTGCGGCGCGTAAAGCGGAGAACGGCCAGGGCTTCGTTAACATTCATACCACGAACTTCATCAATTACTTGACGCGCTTTTCGTGGTGTGACACGTACAAAACGTGCTTTAGCTTTAGCTTCCATGCAACATTACCTCCCTGAGTTACCTTACTGAACTACTTCGTCCGCCACTATCGTGACCTCGATAAGTTCTAGTAGGTGCGAATTCTCCCAGTTTATGTCCAACCATGTCTTCAGTAACGTAGACAGGCACGTGTTTGCGGCCATCATGAACAGCAATTGTGTGACCCACCATTTGTGGGAAAATTGTTGAACTGCGTGACCACGTTTTCAGTACCTTTTTCTCATTATTCTCGTTCATGGTTTCAATGCGTTTAAGTAACTTGGCATCTACAAAGGGCCCCTTTTTGGTAGAACGACTCACCTTACGGCCTCCTTTCCTTATTTAGCAAATCATTTTTACTGTGTTTCCATCAGTTTGACTGCTAACCATATTAATCGTCGTAGGCTTATCCATCCGTACTGCTAGGCACGGTTGGCTATAAGATGCATTTAACTGATCTTATTTAGCTCCGCGACGACGAACGATATATTTATCACTTGGTTTCTTACTCTTGCGAGTCTTAGCGCCTAAAGCAGGTTTCCCCCAAGGTGTCATTGGTGACTTTCGTCCTATTGGGGCACGACCTTCACCACCACCATGTGGATGATCGACTGGGTTCATAACACTACCACGAACAGTTGGGCGGATGCCCTTCCAGCGATTACGACCAGCTTTGCCGATTGAAATCAACTCGTGTTCAACGTTACCAACCTGACCAACTGTTGCTTTGCATTCAAGTCTGATCAAGCGCATTTCGCCAGATGGTAAACGTACTGTAGCGTATGTACCCTCTTTGGCCATGATTTGAGCAGCAGCACCAGCTGAGCGTACGAGTTGAGCACCTTTACCAGGCTTAAGCTCGATATTATGAACAACTGTACCTAACGGAATATCCTTAATTTTAAGGGCATTGCCTGCAATGATATCAGCTTCAGGACCAGACATAACTGTTTGACCAACCGTCAAGCCTACCGGAGCAATGATATAACGCTTCTCGCCATCCACATAGTGCAATAAAGCAATGCGGGCTGAACGATTGGGATCGTATTCGATATGAGCGACATTAGCTGGAATACCATCTTTGTTGCGTTTGAAATCAATGATTCTATAACGACGCTTATGTCCACCGCCAATGTGTCGAACGGTCAGACGACCCTGGTTATTACGACCGCCAGATTTCTTAAGCGCTACCGTTAAAGATTTTTCCGGAGTGTTTCTAGTGATTTCCTCAAAAGTGGAAACCGTCATAGAACGGCGACCTGGAGAGGTTGGCTTAAATTTCTTAAGTGCCATAGCTATTTCCCTCCTTCAGGCTAAATGCCTTCAAATATTTCAATAGTTTTGCTGTCTGGTGTTAAGGTTACAATCGCCTTCTTCCAATTCGGACGATAGCCAACATGAACACCCATGCGTTTCTTCTTACCACGCATACGCATTGTGTTAACAGCGGCAACTTTTACACCAAATATCTCTTCAACTGCATTTTTAATTTGTATCTTGTTCGCATTGATAGCCACATGGAAAGTATATTTATTCTCTTCCATTAAGGCTGACGAATTTTCAGTTACTATAGGCTTGATAATGATATCTCTGATATGCATTATGCGAACACCTCCTCAACCTTTTGCACCGCATCCTGTGTCATTATGATTGAATCACAGTTAAGCAATGCGTAAACATTGATCGTATCTGCTGAAATCATCTTAACACCAGGAATATTACGTGCGGATAATTGCACATTATTCTCAGTATTATTTGTGACGATCAACACCTTTTTATTGACGTTTAAGTTGTTCAAAACCGCAATCATTTGCTTGGTTTTAGGTTGCTCAAAACTTAAACTGTCAACAACTACTAATTCACTACTAACAACTTTTGAAGATAAAGCAGAACGGATTGCCTGACGGCGCGCCTTTTTATTCATCTTCTTAGTATAATCACGTGGGGTAGGTCCGAAAACGGTTCCGCCGCCCTTCCAATGAGGAGCGCGAATCGTACCGATACGTGCACGTCCTGTTCCTTTTTGTTTCCAAGGCTTGCGTCCACCACCGCGAACTTCACCGCGAGTTTTTACTTTAGCTGTTCCACGTCGTTGAGCTGCTAAATATTTAACGACAGCCTGATGCATGATGCTTTCATTAATTTCAGCGCCAAAAACGGCATCAGACAACTCAACTTTACCAACATCATTTCCTTGCATATTAAATATAGTAACTGCAGGCATTACTGTGCCTCCTTCCTGTGCAGGTTAAACAAGGCTTTTCACTGCGTCCTGGATTCGAACAATCGAACCGCGAGGACCCGGAACTGCCCCTTTAACTAAGATCAGATTCTTGTCGTTGTCGACTTGAACAATAGTTAAATTCTGCACTGTTACACGACGGCCACCCATGCGTCCGGCCATTTTTTTGCCCTTAAACACGTGGCTTACGCCTGCTGAAGCTCCTAAAGAACCGACACCACGGTGATATTTAGAACCGTGCGCCATTGGTCCACGAGAGAAGTTATGTCTCTTGATTGGACCCTGGAATCCCTTACCTTTTGATACAGATGTCACATCGATCACATCTCCATCACTGAAGACGCCTGCTGTGATATCACTACCAATTTCATAAGTTGAAGTATCCTCTAAGCGAAACTCTGTTAAATGACGCTTAGGCTTAACTCCAGCTTTAGCGAAGTGACCCATTAACGGCTTGTTGGTTTTGCGCTCTTTCTTGTCGATAAATCCGACTTGAATCGCCTCATAACCATCCGTTTCATTAGTTTTCTTTTGCGTAACGACACATGGTCCGGCTTCAATTACGGTAACTGGAACCATTGAACCATCTTCTACAAAAACTTGGGTCATGCCTATTTTTTTGCCAAGTATAGCTTTTTTCATTAAACTGGCACCTCCCTAGCTTACAATTTGATCTCGATGTCTACACCAGCGGGCAGATCAAGTCGCATTAATGCATCGACTGTCTGCGGTGTAGGCTCGATAATATCAATAAGTCGTTTGTGTGTGCGCATTTCAAACTGCTCACGACTATCTTTACTTTTGAAAGTAGAGCGTAGCACTGTGAATAAATGGCGCTCGGTTGGCAATGGTACTGGGCCAGAAACCGAAGCACCGGTTCGAACCGCTGAATCAACAATCTTAACCGCTGAGGCATCTAATACTTTATGATCAAATGCTTTAAGACGGATACGGATTACTTGTTTTGGCATTCCTTTTCCTCCTTGGGACCTGCTCCACAGAAATTACCCATCATGTGATGGCAACCTTCTGCTTCACTGCATATTTTGGCGTTGTTTTGCAACACCACAAACCAGATCATGCCCAGCAACATAAAA
>CAZVAO010000011.1:0-31013 GCA_964625175.1 uncultured Clostridiaceae bacterium | reverse complement strand
CCGTGTCCCGTGTCCCGTGTCCCGTGTCCCGTGTCCCGTGTCCCGAACTCCGAACCCCTATTTCCAATCCAACAATTTCTCTCTAATAATTTGCCTAATTTCTCTTGACAAAGAAAGTTAGCGGTGGTAAACTTAGCATGTGTTAGCCGAGACTAACATTGAGGAGGGTGAACAGCATGAGTCCTTTAACCAAAGGTCAATCAGATACAACCTATTTTGTAAAAGATATCAGTGCTACGGGCCAGGATATGGAGAATTTTCTGTTTTCTTTAGGCTGTTATCCAGGAGAAGAGATCACCATTATTTCTAAGTTAGGAAACACCTTAATCATCAATCTTAAAGATACGCGCTACAGTATTAACCATGAGTTAGCAGATGCAATTTTAGTTTAACAATAACAGCAGCGCCATTGCAGATCCAACGAGTGTGTGGGATTTGGTTAATGGCCTTCATTTTGAACGATGCTCGTTAGAGCATTTTTCTTTAAAAAATAAGTTAGCATAAGATAACTATATGAGGTGGACTATGAGAATTGCATTAGCGGGGAATCCCAATAGTGGTAAAACGACGTTATATAATGCTCTAACTGGCAAAATGGAGCATGTTGGGAACTGGGCCGGCGTAACCGTTGATCAGAAGGAAGCAAAGCTTAGGTCGAGTCTTAATCCGAGTGGATTAGAGCTGATTGTGATTGATCTGCCAGGTGCCTATTCAATGTCGCCCTACACCAATGAAGAAAGTATCACACAAGACTATATTCTGAATGCAAATATTGATGTCATCATAAATGTTGTGGATTCGACAAATCTCAGTCGTAGCCTGTTTTTTACCACACAATTGTTAGAGTTGGGGATGCCAGTTGTGGTTGCTTTAAATAAGAGTGATCTGACCCGTCAGAAAGGCAATGAGATCAATATTGCCAAACTTTCAGAGCTGTTGGACCACCCGGTCATTGAAATTTCAGCTGTTCATGATCATGAGCAGATTTTAAAAACTTTAATCGAAAAAGCTTTGATTGAGCAGCCTCACAGCCATCAATATCATTGCGGTATACATCGACCAGGACTGGGACATGGCCATGGGCGCCATCATCGGCGAGGTAGGGGGGGGCACCCCCAGAAGGCCTTTCAAGATCGCCAGCGTTTTAACTTTGTTCAATCTGTAGTGGACCAGGTAGAGGTTCGCAAAGTAAGCTCCACGCATCTCACCATACATGATCGCTGGGATCGTGTCATAGCTAACAAATACTTCGGTATTCCCATATTCATCTTCGTCATCTATCTGGTTTTTTCGTTATCTCAGGCCTGGATTGGACCTGTTGTTGCTGATGTGCTGAGTGGCTGGATCAATTCATTTTCCCAGACAGTGGACAGCCTTATGGGCACTAGCGTAAACCCTGTGCTACGGAGCATTCTACTGGATGGTATTATAGGGGGCGTGGGTGCAGTCATTGGTTTCTTGCCTTTGATTATGGTATTGTTTTTCTGTTTATCGCTATTAGAAGATTGTGGGTATATGGCACGTGTAGCCGTTATTATGGATCCTTTTCTTAAGAAAGTGGGGCTATCAGGAAGGAGCATTATCCCGATGGTCATTGGAACTGGATGTGCCATTCCGGGTATTATGGCGACCCGCACGATTAAAAGTGAGCGCCAGAGAAGAACGACTGCTATGCTTACACCTTTCATGCCATGTGGGGCTAAACTGCCGATCATTGCACTTTTCAGTGGTATCTTCTCAGGGGGTAATGCCTGGATTGGAACTTCTATGTATTTTATGGGAATTGTGATCATTATCCTAGGGGCCTTAATCATTAGAGCAATCACTGGTGATCAATCGCGTTCCTTCTTTATTATTGAGTTACCAGAGTATCGTTTTCCGAACTTAAAACGGGCGGTATTCTCAATGTTTGATCGGGCAAAAGAATTTATTATCAAAGCTGGTACGATTATTCTGGTCTGTAATGTGATTGTCAATATTATGCAGACGTTTACATGGAACCTTCAAATTGCAGCAACTGTAGAGGAGAGTATTTTAGCAGGTGTTGCCTCACCAATCGCACTTCTTTTTGTGCCATTAGGGTTTGGCTTATGGCAATTTAGTGCGGCTACGATTACGGGATTCATTGCCAAAGAAAATGTAGTCGGAACTTTAGCGGTTAGTTTCGCCATAACGAGTTTCATGAATGTAGATGGAGCCACCTTGCCGGGCGGCGCCTCAAGTATCGCAGAGGTAATGGGGATTACTTCGGTAGCAGCAATGGCTTATATGGTTTTTAATCTATTCTCACCACCGTGTATTGCGGCTTTAGGAGCGATGAAGGCCGAACTAAAATCCACACGCTGGTTTGTTGGGGCTATCCTCTTTGAATTGGGAATGGGATATGTCGTCGCATTCATGGTCTATCAAGGGGGTACTTTGCTCACAACGGGGGCCTTAGGTGCCGGTTTTATACCAGGCTTAATCGCCGTAATGGCCATGATTGGAACTGTTGCGTATTTAATTCAACGTCAAAAGAATAAAAAACGACAAATAGAGCCAGGGGTGGCGGCATGACCAGCGGTGATTTAATCGTTGCAGGAATAATCGGAACTATCCTATTTTTGGTCATTTGGAAGATGTGGCATGATCATAAGAAAGGAAACAGTTGTGCGGGATGTCCTTATGCAGGGTCTTGTCCTCATCAGCTACAAGCAGGTTCCTCTGCTGACAAGCCAGACTGTTCACATTAAATCTTGCATTAAATAGATCGTCTAAGGTAAAATATAAGTAACATAGTTGGTATTACTGCGGAATTCAAGCAATAGGGTAACGTTCTGTTCGTAGATATAAGGAGATGATTAGGTGCGTAATAATGAATCTCAGGAAATGTATTTAGAGGCTATTTTGGATTTAGAACGTCATAACGATGCGGTACGATCAGTAGATGTCGCCCGCATCCTTGGCTATTCCAAGCCAAGTGTCAATCGCGCCATTAATCTTTTAAAAGAAAATGAGCTCGTGATACAGGAGCCTTATAGTAGTATTAAACTAACAGCAATCGGGCGCAGGGTGGCCCAGAGCATCAAGCGACGCCATAATGTCTTAACAACATTTTTCCGTGAGGTACTAGAGGTAGATGCGACAATTGCCGAGCAGGATGCCTGCCGGATTGAACACATTATTTCTGATGAGTCCATGAAGGCCATTGAGAATCACTTAGCGGATCGGCGCAAGTCAACCGACTAGTTAAGATTAAGAATAGCAGAAGGCAGAGTCTTGCTCTGCCTTTTTTAGCGTGAAAAAGCCTGTATGGCATCAATCAGACCTTTTTCAAATGCATCACAAACAATTTGATAGTCTCCCATCCGATTAAAGAAAAGCGCACAGTAATTGCGTTGCAAAGGTGTTCCATGGAACATATAGTCGCGCATAACATTGATTCCTTTTTCAGAGACGATGTGGCCGATGGCAAAATCCAAGAACTTTGATTCTGCTAGTGTCATATTTTTATTTATTTTATTCATGAGAAAGCCAATCGACTCGGGCGTTCCTTGTTTTGCAAGAGCGCAGTAGTAATCAATCGTGTCCTGTCGCGCCAACAAAGCTTCTTCATCGACAAAAAGGTTACTTAGTAACAGCCTGAAATACTCGTTTTGAAAAGTGGGGTCATAGATCATTTTTGCTCGATAGTCTAAGTTATGTTGATAATAACTCATACTCATATCAATATAATAAAAAACATGTTCAGAACGTAAATGGGCGTAGATTAAGCCCTCTTTCTGACCTTCATCAATTAAAGTGAGCAATGCCTGGCGATATCCCTGATGATAATGTTTATTCCCGTCAGCGAGTGGCGTTAACTCTAAACACAGAGCTAATCTTCCGCTGTTGACAAACTTGGTCATACAATCAATAAATGTGCAAAGTCTTTTTTTCAAAGGCTGGGAGTCATTAATCACATTATTTAAGTTAACGAGGTGTTGGTCAACTATAAAGTTATTAACCTGTTTTAATAGCCCTTCTTTATCGCCAAAATATTTATATAACGTCATTTTAGCAACATGAGCATTAGTGGCGATTTCATCCATATTGGTTTTGCGTATACCACTAGTAAGAAACAACTTAATTGTTTGTTCTAATATATGTTGGGCTTTTTTATTCATAAGCAATCACCTCTTCTGTATAGGGACAAAAATCAATGAACTATGTACTAATTATACTATTATAGTACTAATAGTATAATTGTCAAGTGTCAAAAGGAGAAATCACTAAGGGTATTCTTTGCCATGGGTACACAGGCACTTGAATTGTCATCCATTTTCGTCTATAATAATGTTCTGGAGAAATACTCCAGTTATAATCAATCAAGACAGCTGTTTGTCTTGCAATAGATTTGCCGTGCTAGGTGGGGAGTTAGCGGTGCCCTGTACCTGCAATCCGCTACAGCAGGATCGAAAGCATATGGTGAGGCTAATATTTGTGAGGTTTGGCCCTAGTAAGTGGTGTTGACAGCCGGGTCCGACGCAACAGGAACCCGTGAACCTCGTCAGGTCTGGAAGGAAGCAGCGATAAATGGGCCCTTCTGTGTGCCGTGGGATAGCCTGACTCGAGCTAACTGCTTGGGTACCACTCGGAAGTATTTTGTCGAACATATGGCACGGCGATTCATTTAAACAGACTATACATTAAGTATGGTCTGTTTTTTTGTAGCAAAAATTAGGTCTTGGGCTGAGAGCCCATCGATCTTCAGCCGGTAGCATGGGCGATGATCAAATAATATGGAATTAATTGTAAAAAATATGGCAAATAATATTGTAATAAAATAATATATATGGTAAAATATAGAAAAATATTGCAACTTGAACGGAGTGAGAGCTTGGCACTTGATATCTTAATCATGGGAGAGAGCTTAGACTATGGGGAGAGATTGGCCAAAGCGCTTGTTATGGATTATGGGCATCTGTTCAATATTGTAGTAACCGACGCAGTAAAAAGTCACACAGCTGATTTAGTCGATAAGGGTGGCGATATTCTACTGATTGACTCCTCACTATATCATAATCAGTTACCCGTTAATGGTTTTTTAATGGTGGTGCTATTATGTGAGGAACGAAACCTGGTTTTACCCAGCATTGATGATCGTCAGATGAGAAGCATCTATAAATATCAGCATTGCAGTGCTATTGTTCAGCAAATTTTCGGCTATTTCAGCGAAGTTGAACCATCCTACAATATTTGTATCACCATGGCTCCGAAACATAAAATTATTGGGGTATATTCTCCAACTGGCGGTAGCGGTACGTCAACGGTAGCGTTTGCCTTGGCTCAACAGTATACCAATTTCGGGTATCGTGCTTTATATCTCAGTTTAGAATCAGTACCCGCGACGCACTGTTTTGTTGAGCGAACCAGTCATGGTGGAATTGGATTACTGTATAGAAGGCTTTGGCAAGGGCGGACACTTGTTCATTTACTGCCAAGTCTCATGCAACGCGACACACGCACTGGGGTCTATTATTTCAATGATTCAAATAATTTGCTCGATCATGGGTCGCAAGATATTGCGATTGTCAAAAACTTGTTTGCTGAAATTGGGAATTCAGGATTGTGTGATTATATAATTCTTGACTTAGGAAGTGTTTACAATCATCTAACACTTGACCTTTTTGCCGTAACAGATTATAGCGTTTTTGTATTACAGGATTCAGCTATGTGCCATCATAAATGGCAGTCATTAAAACAAACCGCATTGCTGGGAGAGGAGATGTTAATGAGATCACGGATCGTTCGAAATAGGACCTCAGAAAAAGCAGTTGAGTGGTTAGGGATTACGGTGATGGGCAGTATTCCTTATCTCCAGAATCAGTCCGCAAAGGCCTTAATCCAGAACATATGTGCCCTGAATTGCTTGGAGATTTTGAGGTGAATTTTAATTTAGCGAAGACAGCTATAGTGAGCGATTTAACCAGTGAATTACAGCAGCGATCAGATATACTGCAAATGAGTGATGAGGAATTACGTGATGCCATAGGTGTAGTCGTGCTACAGCACCAAATGCGAGCACGTGGGAATCACCAACTAAGAACGCAATACCTCAAATATACGTATCAAGATTGGTCAGCAATAGAAACCGATATATTTAATTCAATCCGGGGTCTTAGTGTTATCGATAGAATTCTATTAGACCAAAGCATTAGCGAAATTATGATTAACGGTTACGACCAAATATTCATCGAGCAGGAGGGGGTGGTTCGACAGATCCCTGAGCAATTTGCTAACCCAGATCAACTACTAAGCATTATCACCAAGTTGGTTTCAGCAGCAGATCGTACAGTTAGCTTTAGTAATCCAATAGTTGACGCACGGTTAGCAGATGGCTCGCGGGTCAATGTCGTATTAGCGCCGATAGCACTAAATGGACCAATCGTGACGATTCGGCGATTCCCTAAAAGGGCAATGACGATGAATCAACTGGTTCAGAAAGGAACACTGAGTAAAACAGCAGCAGCGTTCTTACACCTCGCAACCACGGCTAAGTACAACCTATTTATCTGTGGTGGAACGGGTAGTGGGAAAACGACATTATTGAATGCTTTAGTCAATAGTATCGCCTCGGATGTGCGGGTTGTTACGATTGAGGATTCAGCGGAATTGCAATTAACAAATATTCAGAATCTTGTTCAATTAGAAGCGCGCCACCACCATTATGACGCGACTAAGACGATTACAATCCGTGATTTAATTCGAACGGCTTTGCGCATGCGCCCAGAACGCATCATTGTCGGAGAAGTACGGGGACCAGAGGCACTTGACATGCTACAGGCCATGAATACAGGGCATGATGGTTCTATTTCCACTGGACATGCGAATTCACCCGTTGATATGTTTAGTCGCTTAGAGACGATGGTTCTTAGCGGGGCGGCTGGTTTACCACTCGTGGCGGTTCAACGTCAGATTGCGGCAGCAATAGATATCATGGTCTTTCTAAGCAGAGGAAGTGATTTTAAGCGGCGAGTTACTGAAATTAGTGAGGTTGTAGACTATCGAGGTGGTGTTATCCTGCTAAATCCGCTTTTCACCCGTTCTGACCGTGAAGATGGTGATCTAGTTAGAAGTCAGAATTATTTGCAGAGAAAGGGGAAACTCCAAAAATACAGCACGCTCTGTAAGGAAAAGGGATTTGCCCAAGAAGTAATGAGTTGGTTGGGAGGTGACCAGAATCTATAAATCGAATCAATTCAAACAACGCGAGAGGGGCCGTGACTATAGCCTACTTGTTCTGAAGCATAAAGACAGAGCAGCGATTCGTCTACTCGCCTTTGCAAGTGGATTTGCTATTGGGCACCTGTTCTATCGGCAGTGGGTTGCAGCTGTTTCTACAGGGTTGCTTTGCGGGTGGCTAGGCTATGGATTGGTCATCAACGGATTAGTCAAGCGCCAGCAAAACGCTTTAATTCGGCAATTTCAAAGCCTATTAGAGGTTTGGGAAGCCGCCTTAGTGTCTGGTGAGAATATTCAAAATGCACTTGGAAATGCGTTGGGTTCGCTCGAACTGATGTACCAACACGAAGCGATGATTGTTGTGGAGGTTAGAGATATGTTGCTTTGGCTGCAGAACGGGAAAGGACTAGCTGAGATCATCTCAGACTTTGCAGAACGC
Organism: uncultured Clostridiaceae bacterium; assembly: GCA_964625175.1. GTDB lineage: Bacteria > Bacillota > UBA994 > PWPR01 > PWPR01 > CAZVAO01. The sequence continues at coordinate 23,371 of CAZVAO010000011.1, read as the reverse complement.
TCGCATTTAAAAGCGATTGAGAATTTCGCGGCGGTCTTCCAAGTGATTGAAGGTAAGGGCGAACAGGATCGTCAGATTATTAGGCAAACACAACAGCTGATCCGTGAAACGCTTACCATTGAAATGGAAATTATAACACTGCTTACTTCGATACACACTGAGCAAGTCATTATGCTGATTATTCCAGTTATTGTGATGATGTATATGAGTTTCTTTGCAGAGGGTATGTTTAATGAAGTCTACCAAACAGGGGCGGGGCACATTCTTGCTACGATTGCACTTCTTTTTTTCGGGGGTTCTTATTGCTTAAGTCGACGATTAAGTGATATCCATCTGTAGAGGAGGCGATACTATTTTAGTTTATATCCTTTTAAGCGGTGTGACAGTTGCCGGTGGACTATACCTGGCAATGCTATTCCAATGTACGAATCAGGATATTGTGCTTGCGTCTAGTGCCCAAAAAGCATTGGATCAGCATGAATCTGAATCATTAAGTAAGCGCCTAAGTAATTCCCAATGGGATGTGCAACTTAACGCTTTTGTCCTTAGGCAAAAACGACGTCGCTTAAGGCGCCTGAAACAACGTATTGACCTCAAGCAAGCGGTTGGCCCAGTGCCATTAATTGGGTTTCATCTGATGCAATATATCAGATTAGATGCCAGAAATCGTCTGTATTATCGTGTTTGGCAACAAACGGAATATATCTACGGCAGCGAGCAGTCTACAACAATTTGCCAATACCTATGGGCACTAGGACTTTCCCGCGCTTCCTTAGGATTAATAAGCGGCAGTTCAATTGCCATCATGGCCTATGCAATCGATCAGAACAGTAAGGCGATTCTAATTGGTATGGGACTTAGTGCCATAGCATTCGTGTTTGGGTATTTGGCAATTGATCCTGTTCTTGAACTTGCTCGCAAAAGAAGACAAGGCCTGAAACAAGACTTTCCTCATGCCATTACTAAATTTGCATTACTGCTGGGCGCGGGGGTTGAGTTAAACAGTGCCTGGCAATTGACAGCATCGAGCAGTCATGGGTTGTTTTATACTGAGATGCAAAATGTATGTGCGGAATTAGAAAATGGTGTGAGATTCAGTGAAGCTTATGCTAGCTTTAGCAAGAGATGTCAAATCCAAGAGGTTGCTAAGCTGGGTGCAATTATTGAGCAAGCGAATCGTCAGGGACAATCACTCTTAGTGGGGCAGTTGCAGGATATTGTTAAAGAAGTGTGGGTGAATCGCCAACATCAAGTTAAGCGTATGGCAGAAATAGCAAACAGCAAGCTACTGGGGCCACTATTGATTTCATTGATTGGTGTGATGTTATTGGTTTTAGGACCCGTATTAATTCGTTTTAAGTGAAAAGGAGATGATTTAGATCTGGAACACTATTAAGAAACTGAGGAGTTGTATGAATCGCTGTGCCTGTGCATTAATGAGAGATGAGCGTGGAGTTTCGCCGATTGTCGCTACCGTGTTAATTATGTTAATTGCACTCGTGTTGGCAGCCTTTATCTCTGATGAATTGCGCGTGTGGATTAGTGAAATTTTTGCTAAATTGAATAGCAATAATATTGATGTCCCAATTAAATGAACACCGTAAAGGTGCACACCCTAACCGATTAGCAAATGGCCATGTCACGGTGGAGGCTGCGTTACTCATCCCTTTAGTCATTATTGTGGTCGTCGGGATCTACACAACAGCCCTGTTGGGCCAACGTCGAGCAACCTTGCAAATTATCGTCCAAAGAGCCGCTGAGCTTGGTAGTGAATTGATTCAGTCAAATGGGGTATTACAGCTCGATCCCCTAATGAAAGATGAAGTCAATTCGCTCTATAGGCACTTGCTAGCAGAAGGCGGTATCCGGCAAGAAGTCCGGCATTATATTATCTCTGAGGTGGCTCTAGCAACGGGTGTTAAAGCTTTGGATGATGAAATTCAGGTTGAGATTTCTCCATTGCTCTATAGCAGTCGGGTGGATACACGAATAGATCAGGTGTATTATTTCTTGCCGCTTGGAGAATTTTTCGGATTTCCACTCAAAGTAAACATTTCAGTGAGTGGTCATGCCCAGTGCCATAATCCGACAGAGTTTATTCGATTAGTCGATATGACATACAATCTGGTGAATAGTGAGCAGATTCAAAATTGGGGAGCAAGCCTTAAACAATTCTGGAGCAGATGGTGCAATGAATAGTCTTGTCAAACGCGAAAAAGGCACGATAACAGTTTTGTTGGTACTGATCCTAATTCCATCTCTGATTTGGACAGGATTAATCGTGGATTATGTGCGATTCCAGGCGCTGGAGGAAATAATCGGTAGTGCTGCTGATCTTGGAATCAATGCTGTGCTAGCAAATTATAATCATCTGTTAAAGCAGAACTTTGGGCTGTGGGCGACGGGCGCTACAGAGGAGGATCAGGCTATTTTTGAGAGATATCTGCACGGCACTTTAGATGCAAATAATCCTATTTATGATTCACAACGTGGATTTTTTCAATTCTTTACAGCAAATACGAAAGAATATGATACGGTTTACGGTTCTCCAGAGCTTGATTGTCAACTCGAGTTTTTAGCCGACAGCACCCTCAACAACCCTCAAATCCTCAACCAGCAAATTATTGAATTGCAAAAATACCGCACCCCTATAGAGGGAATTGGCGTTTTAGCAAATCTCTTACCTGAATTCGAAGAGATGTCTACAGAGAATCAGATTATAAATAGGATGAGTCGAATTGAGCAGTCGCTAACTGAGCTGAATAATGCTTATTTCACCTTGTACCAGAATCTCCAAGAAACGATGCAATTTGATGATCAGCGTTGGCACGACTTTTCAGCAAATGGCGAAAAGCGTTTTGGGGAAATTGACCGTTATTTTGAGGATATATGGTTTTTGCGTAGACAGCTAGGTGCAAGTGTTGATCTGGAGGTCGAAGACTATGTCATTGAGGAGCAAATTGAGCTTAAGGTCCAAGGTATTCAAAATCTGGCTAACCGGGTATTATCTCAGCAAGCTCAAGATTTGATCTATTACCAATCTTTCAGCGAAAGGTCTATCGATGCCCAACTTCAAACAGAAGATATTATACGAATCAGCAAGTTACTGTCCACCACCATAGAAGAAATGCGTAATGAGCTTATGAATCCCGCGTGCTCTGCTGAGCTGAGAAGCCGTATTGAAGAGCAATTGAAGGCCTGTACAGGAGCCATTATTGCAGGTGATTTTACAGAGATCGATACGCAAATCGAATGGAATCAAAAAGTTTTAGCGTCGCTTACTCAGGCGACGAATCGGTTTTACTATGAGACCACGGGGACTCGTGTTACTTTAGCAACCCTTAAACGTTTGAACGCAACAAACTACTGTCGAGGAGATGTGAGTTTGCCCGTCGTTCCCCATCAACAGATGACCCATCAATTGGCTGTATATGAGGTTACTGATTCAAGTCTATTAGAACCACTACTGCAGACGGCGGTTGGGATTGCCCTGCAGAATCGATACGGCTCCCTAGCAGAATCTAGCGATTATCTGCGCATGATCAAGAAGGCCAAGAAACTGCTTGAGATGGGAAATACTCAAAACAATGATGAAAACGCAATTAAGAAAATACCTGAAAAGCTCTGGAAAACGCTCCCTTCTCAAGTAGCTAATGCCCAAATAATCAGTGTGGAGGATAGTCAGGCCCCTAACGCTCAGGTGGATGGGTTGATGCAACAATTGCAGAACATTGGCATGGTAATCCGGAACAGGCTATATCTTGAAGAGTATCTTGCTCATATGTTTTCTTACCAAACGATTGCTACAACTACCGTTGATGGCTTAGGGCATTCAATTAGTAACGTGAACAACTATCTATATGGCAGTGAATTAGAATACTTATTATTTGGGTCAGCGACAACCGGTATTAACAAAGGGTTAGCAGAGGCAAGTGTTTTTGGGATCCGGTTTATGCTTAATTATCAATATGCTATGACAAATCAGGAACTCACTCAATTAGTACAAGGTATTGCTGCCAGTTTAGGTGCTCTAGTGGGGGTTGCACAACCTATTTTACAGGCGATTATCCGAACAGCAATTGTCACAGCGGAAACAGCCTGTGATTTAAAGCAATTGCTGAATGGGGAGGCTGTTGTTCTTTGGAAAAGCCAAGAATCATGGCAGCTCAGTCCAAGTATGATCTATGCATACTTCCAAGGTGATGCGGAAGAAATTTTACCCGCCACCGAGCGCGAGGGCGATGGTTTGACCGTTAACTATCATGACTACTTGCGGCTACTATTATTTTGTCCAAATCAAGAGAAGTTACTCTATCGGTTAATGGATTTGATTGAACTCAACTTAAATTATCGCAATGGAACAGAAGGGGCGGCCTTCGGAGTGGAACAGATGAATTATCGATTGTGTAATGCCTATACGGCTATTCAGGTCGCCATTGAAGGCAGATTGAATTATTTGTTCTTTCCCATCTCCTTCTTAAGAGATTTTAAGATGGATCCGAATGGCATCAATTTAAGAATCATGCGCAGCAATCAGTATTGAGATGGTAGCTAAGCAAGAAAGCGGGATGTTAACCGTTGAACTATGTCTAAGTCTATTGTTATTTATCACAATCATGCTATTCGCTCTTAATTTCATTAATATCAGTATCACGACTTACCATACCCAACTGGCGCTAAACCATACGGCATTAGAGGTCGCTCAATATAGCTACTTGTATGCAATTTCGGGTTTGCTCAGTGCCGAAGATCAGGTACATGATCAAACTAGCGAGATAAGTACCGAAGTCGTTGACTTTGCATCGGCTATCAGTGGTGTTTATAACAACCTGATGGGCTTGGCTGGAGGAGAAGCCAAGGTGAACGATATCAGAGAAATCTATAATCAAGGGCAATCTGCAATTGAAAATCTGCAGGTTCTTCTGAAAAATCCCGAGAAGATTTACTTAAGCTTATTGTATTTAGGGTCTGAGAGTATTATAGAAGAGCTCAAGGGCCAGATGCTCGGGCTGCTCGTACAAAACATCCTGCCAAAATATCTGAAAAAGCAGGAGACGGATTCGTATTTGCTGCATCAAGGGGTTGATGCTGGTTTGATGGGCTTGTCACTGGCGCGGAGTAAGTTTTTACCTGATCGCGAATCGATTGAACTGATTCTTGAATACCATTTGCTCGTGGATATCCCCCTCTGGCCACAACAGGAGCTTTTGATACAACAACGGGCGATTACGCGTGCGTGGCTTTGGGGAAATATGGATAGCAATGATGAAGTGGTAGCAGAGCAATCGATGTGGTCTAAGAGCAATTTTACAAGAGGAAAAGCCATCATCAATGCGGAAGTAAAAAAGTATCCATACAAAATACTTAATGTACCGGGTTTACATGCTTTAAATAGTGAGGGGGATTGGGAAATTATTCGAATATTTTCCTATGATGCCACTAAGCCCACAAATGATGTGGAACACTTTTCTGAGCTCTTAGCGGAACATGTTTGTGTTTTAGGTGACAAGGTTAGTAAATTAAATCAGCTCGTTGTACAGGACTTGAATGGAGATACGAAAACCTTGCTTAACAATTCAAGTAGTCTAATCGAACAGACGATCAGGATTATTGTGCCTGAGGATATCGATAATCAAGAAATGAGAGCGTTACAGCGGTTAAGCCAAACTTACCAAGGCCAAGTTAAAATTGAGATAGCAACGGGCTATGGACGAGCTCAAACAGATCAAGGAGATGGCGAGTGATTATAAGTAGCATTCTAATAGGTGGAGGAGTGATGGGCCACTGTTTACTGAGAAAATTCTATTGCAAGAAAGAGGGGGCATGGGAAACCGTTACTAGGTGTGAACTAGATAGGTCCAAATATTTGATTATTTGGATACCAGTGACTCTAGGATTGTTTTATTACGGCAATAGCGGAATTGCGGTAGGGGAGTTGTTTTCGCAGGCCGTGTTTCTTACAATCATGTGCTGGATTGCCTACATAGATTATCGGCACCATATTATTCCCAATAAACTACTGGTGATTTTAGTTGGTTGTCGCATGGCGGTTTTGGTTATATTTGCTTTGTTTTTGTCAACTGAAAGTAGACCAATCATAGAGGGATCATTGCGTGGTGCCTTCATTATGGGATGTATAGCACTATTCGTTTTTAGTTTAAGCCGGGGTGCCATCGGCGCTGGAGATGTCAAAATGCTAGCTGTTATGGGACTATTCTTTGGTTTCCAATCGACGCTTATCATGCTGATGGATGCTTTGATTTTAGGGGGGCTGATTGGCATCTCAATGATATGGCTACACCATCAGCAGAAAGGCAGCGCGTTGCCATTTGCTACGTTTCTATATTTTGCGACGTTTATAAGCAGGTGTGTTGGTCGTGGCTAAGCTTAAGATTAAGGCCATTGGGCTTAGCACGCTCATAATAGGTCTAGTATTATTCACATGGCTATTGGTAGTAACGATTGACAGCCGTCAATTAATTGCCCAGCAGCGGTTGTTAAAAGATGCGGAACACAATTTGGAGCTTGAAATTTATTTGAAGGCGCTGGAGTCTTTGGAGATGGCTACCCGAATTGCAACCCCACATACCCCGGCTATTCAAGTTAAGTTGGCAAGCCTGTATTTAGAATTAGGTAATGACCTTCAGTTTGTTAAAATTCTTAACTCGATGATCGACAATTCCTCAACGGAAGCGCTTGCCTATGAAAAGCTAGCGGATTACTATCTTCAGAACGGCAATTACTCAGCCTGTATCAAGTGCTTAAGGCAAGGAAAGCAAGTATCCAGTGAGCTGGCAGAGCGTTATCAGTCGCTACGCTATTTAGTCTATCCACTTGAAGGGCAATATCAAGAAGCCAGAAGCTTTGTAAATGGTTTGGCCGCAGCGAAACAAGATAGCCAATGGGGATATATTGATCAGAGAGGCAGGTGGGTTTTAACCCCACGTTACACTCAAGTGAGTGATTATTATGCTAAGCAGATGTTAGTAGTTAATCAAGATCAGCTCATCCTTTTAAACGAGCAAGGATTTAATGAGGCAGTCGCTGATTACCCCGTTCAAGAAATTTCTGCTTTTGCTAACGGCTTTGCGTCAGTATTGAGTGAGGGAAGTTGGTATATTATAGACGATTCCTTAAGGAGAAAGCCTCAACAATGGCAGTATGTATCTAAATTTTATCAGGAAAAAGCACTTGCACAATTGGATGGTCGCTGGGGACTAATCGATACAGCGGGTAAGGTGCTAATTACACCCGAATTTCAAGCGTTAATAGAGAATGAAAGACATGAAGGTTTCACGAGGGGTGTGAATTTTGTGCGCTCATCAGAAGGGGTTTATCTAATCAATCTTGCTAATGAAGTCGTAACGAAAGACCATTGGGAGGCGGCCCACGGTTTTATGGATGGTTGGGCTGCCGTAAAGCACGATGGGGTTTGGGGGTATATTGATGTTGCTGGTAATCTGAAGATCCCTTATAAGTGGGATGAGGCGCGCTCTTTCTCCTGTGGGCTCGCTGCAGTTAAGGCAGATGGCAAGTGGGGGTATATTAACACCACAGGGGAGATGGTAATCGGCAATATTTATCAAGAGGTCTATAGTTTTCAGGAAGGCATAGCAGCCGTGCGTGTTGATGCGTCATGGAGCTATATCACTTTATATGCGTATCAATAATGTGAAGGGTGGTTGGGGTTGTTGAGTTCATGTAGCATCAGTTGTGACATTGAAAAGATTTGCAAAATCAAGATTCCGCTTTTTGAAGTTGATGAAATCGCCTTGGAGATCCTAATAAACAATAAGATTGACTGGATTGTTCCCTTATTTTATTTTGTTTCAGATGAAATGGGCTGCTTACATTACGATACAAGTCAACTATTTTGTATTAAGGACATTTCAATAGCCTTGATTCACAGGGATTATTGCCTCCAATTAGAGCGTTTCTGTTCGGAAATACAAAAATGTGAAGGGTGGTTGTTGTGTAAAAAGGCGCTTTTACTAAGTGAAAATAATATCTACTATGATCCTGAGAGGAGAATCATCCAAATATTTTACATACCGCAAAAAGGCAATCAATTAACGAGAGAAACCGATCGGTCGGGTTTACAATCACTCTGGGATATCCTTGTTGAAAAAGAAGCTGACCAGGGCAACCCTAACTTTCCCAAAAAAACGGTCACGTGCTTTAATCAAATATTATATACCCTGCGGGAAGAACGAATGAAAACACAGCAACAGATTTTGGCAAGAAAATCTTTGAGCAATCATGAAGATACAAACAGGGCAGTGGAGTCGGATTGTCAATTATTAGATATAAGACCTATTAGTGAAGCGACGGCGAGTAGTAATCCGCCAGAGTCTCACCGAAAACAAAAAATATTTAGGTGGCCCTTCGCTAAAGGCAGGAAACTAAATCAGCCATCACTACAGGTTGATGCACCAATGCTCGTGGTGGAAAGTTCGAGCTTCTATGGGAGCCAACCATCCGAACAGGAGGACGGTACGATCAGGGAACGGCGCTACTATCTAAGCTTGCTGATAAATTCGAGCCGCTATTACTTCCCCGAGAAGCTGATGATGGATTTACGCAAAGGTGGTTATTGTATAGGCAGTAAGTCGCTCCATATTGAAGATCGTCTGGAATACAAAGGTGTGTTAAGCAAGCAGCACTGCAATCTTGAGATTAAACATGGGAGATTGATACTCAAAGACCTTAACTCGCAGTATGGTACCTTCCTGAATGGGGAGCGCCTCTCTTCAAATTGTCCACGAGAAGCATCTGTTGGCGATAAATTGGGTTTGTCTTCCCAAGTCGAGTACTTAATCTGTAAAGAAACCTGATCCTATCGATTCCAACATGTTAAGGAGCAATTCGCTCGCTTGATGAGCGGCTATCACTTCAAATGCTTCATAGCTTAATCCCGCTTTATGATCTGCGTTGTCTGAAATGCTGCGGATAATAAGAAAAGGAATTGAATTTAAGAAGGCAACATGAGCAATTGCTGCACCTTCCATTTCGACGCATTGGGGGGCATAGGTCTGTATAATTGAGTCCCTAAGGGTTTCGTCTGAAATGAAGGTTTCTCCAGTGACAATGAGCCCTTGATGTAAATTACCGCGCCTGTCATCAAGGTGTAACCAACTTTTCTGTGCAAGCCCAAGTAATTTTGGGTCGGCTGTGAAATGAGGTTGGAATGGGAAGAGGTTTTTCATCTGAGCAGGGCGAACATCATGATAAGTCGCCTTCGTGGATAATACGACATCGCAGATCTGAACATCGGGGTTGGTGCTGCCCGCGATCCCTGTGTTAATGATGATATCCACAGAGAAATAATCAATAAGCATTTGGGTACAAGCTGCTGCATTGACTTTTCCCACACCCGAAATGGTAATGACCACAGATTGTCCATAAAGCTGTCCAGAGTAAAAATGAAATCCGCTATGTTCAAGATGATTCCAACTCTTATATTCTTTAAGGAGCAAATCGACTTCGAGTTTCATTGCGCTAATAATGCCTATTTTCATAATGGATTCCTTTCATAAATAGCTTGAAGATTATTCGATTCAATAAGAGTCTTCGGGGGCATAATACTTCTTATGCCCTATACTATCATATCGGTTGCTGTCGTGGCTTGAAGAATAATTGAAAGTGGAAATTTCACATATAATTGTTTCTCATTCGTGGAAATGTGTGCGTTGATTATAGAAATATCTATTTAATGACTTGCCAAACACTGTGTTAGATGCTATACTTCCCTTTAATTGAATTATTAACTCCTTATTAAGAGTGGTGGAGGGACTGGCCCTATGAAACCCAGCAACCTGCCTTTATGGTGTGGTGCTAAATCCTGCATTTCAGTTGAAATGAAAGATAAGTTATGTTTACCTAACCACTTTCTAACTACTGAAAGTGGTTTTTTTGATATAGGGGATGGAGAGGGTTAACAGATGAATGTAATCGTTCAAAAATACGGAGGAACCTCTGTTGCGGATAGTGAGCGTCTAAGGGTGGTTGCTAAACGCGTTGTTGAAGCAAAGAATACCGGAGCAAATGTGGTGGTTGTTGTATCCGCTCAAGCTGGGGTAACGAATAGTCTATTAGATAAGGCACGGGAGATTTCTTCAAAAGCAGCGCAGAGAGAAGTCGATATGATTTTAGCTACGGGAGAACAGATATCAATCGGTTTATTGGCTTTAGCTATTCAGGAGCTGGGTGAGAAAGCAAAGTCGTTCACGGCCACGCAGGCTGGAATTCTAACCGATAACCAATTTGGGAGCGCACGAATCGCCGACATTCAAACGAAGGAAATTAAGCGCGCTTTGGCAGAGGGTTATATTGTCATTATTGCGGGGTTTCAAGGGGTCACAAGCAGTGGAGAGATTACAACACTGGGTCGAGGAGGATCGGATATAACAGCGGTTGCTCTTGGTGTAGCGCTTCAGGCCGAGTCTGTTGAGATTATGACAGATGTTGATGGTGTCTTTACGGCCGATCCACGTATTGTTCATGATGCACGCAAAATTGATTTCATCAGCTATGCTGAAATGTTAGAAATGGCTGGTTCTGGAGCAAAGGTATTACATCTGCGCTCGGTTGAATTAGCGGCTAAGCATCATTTAGTTATCCATTTGCGTTCTTCACTCAATTTATCAATTGGCACAAGAATAACAGAAGAGGTGTTCACTATGGAAAGTTCTTTGGTAACTGGGATTGCGCATGAGAGAGGGCTTGCCAGAATTACGCTCCACAATATGGCAGACTATCATACGAGTACAGTTGTGGTGCTCAAGACCATAGCGCTTGCCCGTATTAACATCAAATTGTTTACCCAGTCTTATATTGATGATCATAATAACAGCTTTACGATTGTTATTTCAAATAGTGATTTCACAAGGGCTTGGCAAATTATTGAGACGATTGGTTCTGGAAAGAGTGAGTCAGAGCTCACAGGCAGCCGGGATTTAGCGATGGTTTCTGTCATTGGCGTCGGAATGAAGGCGCATGCGGGTGTTGCTGCCCAAGTTGTGGATATCTTGACTCAACATCAAGTTTCCTTAAACTATATATCTTGTTCGGAGATTAATATATCCTGTCTGATTGCTGAGAAAGAGTGCGACAAAGCGGTAATCGCCTTGCATCGAGGATTTTCTTTAGCTGCAGAGAATAATGATTAGGAGTGATTGACATGGCAAAGACATTTGAAGAAATTAACGCAAAAATAGCCTCAGGGGCTGCTGTAATTGTTACTGCAGAAGAAGTGTTAGATCTCGTTGACGATATGGGTTTGGAGGCAGCGGCACATTTTGTTGATGCGGTAACAACAGCAACATTTGGTCCGATGTGCTCGAGTGGCGCGTTTCTAAACTTTGGCCACAGTAATCCACCGATTCGTATGACACATACGCTGCTTAACGGTGTAGAGGCCTACTCGGGGATCGCTGCTGTCGATGCCTATATCGGAGCGACACAAGTGGCGGAAGATCGTGCTGACTACGGAGGCGCCCATGTGATTTATGACTTGGTTGCTGGGCGCACCATTGAACTTCAAGCGACCTCGCCTGGCACAGACTGTTATCCTACCAAAGCTGTTCGAGCCCAGCTTAGCCTTTCAGATTTAAACGAAGCTTATATGTTTAATCCGCGCAATGCTTATCAGAATTACAACGCAGCTGTGAATTCTAGCGACCGACCGATCTATACTTATATGGGACGCCTTAAACCACATTATGGGAATATTAATTACAGTACTTCAGGACAGTTGAGTCCCTTATTGAATGATCCTTACTGCCGAACCGTTGGGATTGGCACCCGTATTTTCTTGGGAGGCGCCCAGGGCTACATTGCTTGGAACGGCACTCAATTCAATTCAACTGCTGAGCGTTTTGATAATGGGATCCCGCGCTCTCCAGCGGCTACGCTAGCCACAATCGGCAATCTCAAAGATATGGATCCGCGTTTTCTTCAGCCTGTCATATTTAAGAATTATGGGATATCGCTTTTTGTTGGAATTGGAATCCCCATACCCGTGCTGGATGTTGATATGATGCGGCATCTGGCGATGAGTGACAAGGAGATCCATACGCAGATTGCGGATTATGGTGGGCCAAATGGAAGCAAACCTATTCTTCAAACAGTTAGTTATGCTGAATTGCGCAGTGGGGAAGTGGAAATTGCAGGAAGAAAAGTTAAAACTCACGCCATTACCAATATGGAGCGGTCGCGAGAAATAGCGGATATTTTGAAATGGCAGATGCTAAAGGGAGAGTTCTATTTGCAGAAGCCAGTTGAAATGTTTTCACAGCAAGCAAGTGTTCAAAAAATGGCAGGGATCATGAAGTGACCTACCAGCCACGTACCTATCGGGAACACATGCAGGCAGAGGGGCTAGTCTCGTTCAATGTTGTGGTGCAAGAAACCGACCTGCATATCCACGCAACGTTGGATCTCCAGGCAAAAGCCTTACGGACAGTTCACAAGTATCGTCACCAATTGAGTCAATACATCGTGCAGCGACCAGAGTTTCTCAAGAGTCTAATTCCCATTGAGCAAGATGCTAATGCACCGGATATTGTGAGAGAAATGATTGCGGCTACAACACGATTTGGCGTGGGGCCAATGGCTAGTGTTGCAGGTGCAGTTGCGCAGTTTGTTGGTAAGGAACTATTAAATGACACTCCTGAGATTATTATTGAGAATGGCGGGGACTTATTCTTGAAAACGACAAAAAGTAGACGAATAAAAGTGTATCCTGGGAATACGGAGCTGGCAGATAAGCTCGTATTAGAGGTTACCCCTCAGGAGGATTACTTTGCAATCTGCACTTCTGCTGGAAAACTAGGTCACTCCTTGAGTTTTGGACAAGCCGATGCGGTTGTCGTACGAGCGGATGACACGCTGGTCGCCGATGCTGCAGCGACAGCTTTAGGTAATCGAGTACAAAGTGCAGACGATATTGAATCAGTTTTGACTTATGCCAAAGGATTTCCAATGCTTAAAGGGGTATTAATCGTTGCCTACGGATACCTAGGGATCCAGGGCAATATAAAATTTGCGGAGGTTTAGCGTATGTTTATACCAGAGATATTTGCTACAAAAAAACCAGTTATTTCATTTGAAGTATTTCCACCGAATAATAAAACTAAAATGGCATCACTGCATAAGAGTATCGCTGAAATGGCTCAGTTGAAGCCGGATTATATCAGTGTGACGTATGGAGCGCTAGGGGTCGGTATGGGCCAGAATCATACGATTGAAGTTGCTTCCCATATTAAAGAGCAATATGGGATTGAACCACTTGTGCACCTCACCTGTATAACCGCAGACGAACCAAAAATCCACTCGATGCTGGAATTAATGGATCAACACAATTTGCATAATGTTTTAGCTCTGCGCGGGGATTTACCACAGGATTGGAATGGTAATTTAACGGATATCCGTTTTCCACATGCTGCCGATTTAATTGGCTTCCTTCAGCAAGAGCGAGATTTCGCCATTGGAGCCGCATGCCATCCCGAGGGCCATATGGAATCGGCGAGTAAAACAGCAGATCTACTCTATTTACGTGAAAAAGTAGATCGCGGGGCAGATTTCTTGGTGAGTCAGCTTTTTTTCGACAATGAGGATTTCCTCACCTTTCAGCACGAGGTTCGCAGCCTAGGGATCACGGTGCCCATTACGGCAGGGATCATGCCAGTCGTGAATAAACGTCAGATAGAACGTATTACTCAGTTATGTGGAGCGCGTGTCCCGCAAAAATTCAAGCGCATTATGGACCGCTATGAACACAATAAGGAGGCCTTGCGTGATGCTGGGATCGCCTATGCGGCAGAACAAATCATCGATTTGCTATCTGCTGGTGTAAGTGGGGTACATCTCTATGTGATGAATCGACCTGATATTGCCAAGCGATTAGTGGGTAATATTGAGAGTGTTGTTAAACATTTAGTAGAGGAGAGGGAGACGATTGGTTGAGCAGATTAGAGCAGAGGTGCTGCGGTATTTGGGATATCGTGGACAGCAAATTCCGGATGAGATTGCGTATATAATTGATGAATGCATACGGGAGATTGGGGAGATTTCTCGTCCAAGGCATGTGTATCGCACCTGGAAGCTTGAGCGCCAGCATGATGAATTGAGCATAATAACAGCGGGTCGGCTAGTTTTGCCCGGAAAAGCAATCAAGCGACATCTTCGTCTTTCCAATGAAGTCATCGGTATTGCGTTTACTTTAGGAGTAGATGTCGATCGACAGATCCGCAAATACCAATTGACAGATTTAACACGGGCAACAATCCTTAACGCCTGTGGGGCAGCTTATATTGAAGAATATGCTGACCAGATTTGTTCGGAAATTGCAGCAGAAGTGCCAGGTACCCATCTGACGCCCCGTTTTAGCCCTGGCTATGGAGATTTCCCACTATCATTTCAACGGAGTTTATTAACAGCATTAGATTCCGAGCGCACGATTGGATTAGTGCTCACGGACCACCTGTTGATGATTCCTCGGAAATCGGTTTCGGCTTTGATTGGCAGGCAAAGATTAGCGTGTGCGCCTGAAGAGCATTGTTCGAAATGTGATCAAGTGGATTGTGATTATCGGAGAGTTAAATAACCAGGGTTAAAACAGGGCGTTAGGCTAAATGCAACTTTGGGATTATAATGAGAGTACTGATACGCAACACAGACCGATGAGGGATTGTGCGGCAAGGCGTGTGTGGAGGAGATTATGGAAATATTAAGAAGAATAGCAGAAGGTAAGCTCCTGTTTTTTGATGGGGCTATGGGGACGGTCTTGCAACAGCAGGCCACAGAAGACTGTCATATTCCCGCAATATTGAATAAGACCGAACCGAAGGCAGTTTATGAGGTCCATCGTGCCTATTTAGATGCAGGCGCTGATTTTATAACGACCAATACGTTTAGTATTAATGATCAGAAACTCTTGGGTACTGGATTTAATACAGCTGAACTCGTGACAGCGGGTGTCAAGTTGGCCCGTCAAGCGATTGATGATAGTGGCAAAACAGCCTATCTTGTGCTCGATATTGGACCACTTGGTCAAATGTTAGCGCCAACAGGGACATTGGCTTTCGATGATGCTTATAATTTATTTAAGACTCAGGTTATTGCAGGATATGAAGCGGGCTGTGATGCGGTGTTGATTGAAACGATTGCTGATCTTTATGAGGCCAAAGCGGCAATTCTAGCAATCAAAGAGAATAGCGATTTACCAATCTTTTGCACGATGACCTATGTCGAGGAGGGGCGGACATTCATGGGAACGGATCCTCAGTCTATGGTTACCGTCTTAGAAGGCCTGGGGGTTACTGCACTCGGTGTTAATTGCTCGACTGGGCCACAGGATATGATTCCGCTAGTGAGGGAAATCAGACAATACACATCGTTGCCTATTTTAGTGCAACCCAATGCAGGATTGCCTCTGCTGAAAGATGGCCATACCTTTTTCGATATGACGCCGCTTGACTATGCGGAATGGGCAAAGGAACTCGTGCTAGCTGGTGTAAGTATTCTTGGCGGATGTTGTGGTACCACGCCTGAATTTATCAGAGAATGCGTCCAAAAACTACAGGGGACGGATCGAGCAACTATAAGTGAGAAAAAGAGAACAGCGATTGCTTCTTATGCTAAAACGGTTTATATCGGGGAAGGTGTGACCTTAATTGGGGAACGCATTAATCCAACTGGTAAAAAATGGCTCAAAAAAGCACTACGCAGTGGCGATGATACCGCTATTGTCCGAGAAGCATTGGCGCAAGTGGAAGAGGGGGCCGATGTGCTCGATGTCAATCTAGGATTGCCAGACATCAACGAAGCAGAGGCCATGCAGCGGATAATCAATAAAATCCAAAGCGTTTCCGAGATTCCTTTGCAGATTGATAGCTCTCGACCAGCCATATTTGAGAGGGCTGCGCGCTACTACAATGGTAAACCGCTCCTGAATTCTGTCAATGGGAAGCCTTCAAGTATGGCCGCTGTTTTTCCAATTGCTAAACATTATGGCGCTTGTGTTCTGGCTTTAACTTTGGATGAAAATGGAATCCCACCGACGGCTGAGGGAAGGCTAGCAATCGCCACAAAGATTATTGCGACTGCTGAAACGTATGGCATACCCGCGCATGATATCATCATAGACTGTTTAACTTTGACGGCATCCGCCCAACAGGCAGAGGTTCAGGAGACCCTACGTGCGGTACAACTCGTAAAAAGCAATTTAGGTGTCAAAACGGCCTTGGGTGTTAGCAATGTTTCTTTTGGTCTGCCTAACAGACCTTTATTAAATCGCACCTTCCTGGCCATGGCTTTGCAGGCTGGTCTCGATGCTCCAATTATGAACACCAATGATGCAGGAATGATGGATGCTGTGCGCAGTTACCGCGTACTTGCTAATGATGACCAACAGGCAAACGCCTATATTGCAGCTTATAGAGATCGTCCAGAGCAACCGTTAGCAACCCCTAAAGACAACTCTAAAGCACCTTCATTGCAGGAGATTATCACGAAAGGCCTGATGGGCTTGGTTGAAGACGCCACAAAACAGGTTTTAGCTCAGCAAGAGCCTTTTGCAGTGATTGAAGCGATTATGATTCCTACTTTAGATCAGGTCGGGCGCAATTATGAGCAAGGGATTACTTTTCTTCCACAACTGATACAATCCGCTGAGGTTGCGAAGAAGGCCTTTGCCCTAATTAATGAGAAATTATTAGAAAGGTCTCCGGGAACAGAGCAAAAGCCACAGATTGCACTGGCAACCGTTGCTGGAGATATCCACGACATAGGCAAAGATATTGTGGGGATTCTGCTCGAGAATTATGGTTTTAAAGTGATTGATTTAGGACGGGATGTCTCCGCTCAAAGCATACTCGATTGTGTTGAAAAGCATGATATTCGCTTGGTTGGATTGAGCGCGTTAATGACCTCAACCGTACAAAGTATGGCTGAAACGATTGAATTATTGAATCAAAATCAACCAGAGTGTCGCATTATGGTGGGTGGGGCCGTTATGAATCCAGAGTATGCAAAAATGATTAAGGCAGATTTTTACGGGAGCGATGCACGAGCTGCAGTTGCAATTGCCCGTGAACACTTATTATCCCTATAGCGTTTTAAAGTTAGTGTGATTGGAACGAGGTACTTATTCTCAAAAGCTGCCAATAATATGTGATTATCTCATGATATTCGCTTATTATTGAGCAGTTTTTTTGATATAATAAAACATAAGTGTTATTAAGATAGGGAGGTGCGAGAGTGATTTATCAAGCATTATATCGGCAGTGGCGTCCGCTCAAATTCGCAGATGTTATTGGACAAGAGCATATTACCAGAACGTTAAGTAATGCCATAGCCCAAGGGAACATCACGCATGCATACCTATTTGCAGGTCCTCATGGTGTGGGAAAGACTAGCACAGCGCGGATTATGGCTCGGGCAATTAATTGCCCAAACTCGAAGGATAGTGATCCCTGCAATGAGTGTGCAATCTGCCGTAGCATCATTGAAGGACGAGCTTTAGATGTCATCGAAATTGATGCTGCATCAAATAATGGTGTGGATGAAATTCGCGATTTACGTGAGCGGGTTAAGTATTCACCAGCAGAGTGCCGCTATAAGGTTTATATCATTGACGAGGTTCACATGCTGTCAACCGCAGCCTTCAATGCGCTACTAAAAACATTGGAAGAGCCTCCCAGTCATGTCGTATTTATATTAGCAACAACTGAACTTCATAAAATTCCTGCTACGATAAAATCGAGATGCCAGCGTTTTGATTTCCAGCGAATCAATATTGCTGAGATTACCCATCAATTACAAATGATCGCTCAAGCCAGCAATCTTCAGGTGTCTGATAAAGTCTATCCCGTTATCGCTCGAGCAGCTGATGGATCATTGCGGGATGCAATTAGTATTTTTGATCAATGCCTGGCCTATAGTGACGAATTAATTACATTGAGTCAAATTCGAGAATTACTGGGTACGATTGATGATGAAGTGCTTTACACCATCACTAATCACATCCTACATAATCAGAGCGCGCCTGTTATGCAAGAAGTGGCACATGTTTACCAGTCAGGACGTAGTTTGGAGCAATTCCTCAATGACTATCTCTATTATCTGCGCGGCCTAATGCAGTTAGAAGCGGGGCTGACAGACAGTGGCATCATTCTGGAGGACGTGACGCTAGCTCTTGAACAAGCAACAGCTTTGGGTAATGAACGACTCTTTGCGATGGTCCATACGATTGTAACGGCAGCCAATGAAATCAAATACGCACCGAATCAGCGATTAGTCGTAGAGGTGGCGCTTTTAGAGTGCCAGTACGTAGCGGGAACGAGTCTGCAAAGCCTAGGGGCACGAATTAAGATTCTCGAACAGCAATTCTCCGATATCCAGACCCATCCAATCACTATACAAACACCACTTAAGGTCAGGATTGATCCCCTTGATCCAGTGGAGGATGATTTCTTTGACAGTAGCTCAGCACCAGCGTTTGATGCTTTTAGTGAAAGTTTAGAGGATAATTTCGACGGACCCGAGGACGACTTTGAAATCGATGCCATGGATGAGGATATCGTGGATGAGGTTGCAGAAATCCCAGAGAGTCCACAAGTAACAGATGATCTCACAATAAATAAAATTAATCGACAATGGGATAAGGTCTTGAAACGGGTCAAAGAATTAGATACGATAACGGAGGCATTCTTGAAGGTCTGTAAGCCTCTTCGTTATCAGAATGCTAAATTGACCCTCCTATCGGCTGAAAGTTTTCATGCAGATATGTTGTGTCGACCTGAAAAAAGGCGAATTGTCGAACAAGCCCTCAAGGAGGTCCTGCAAATACAGATTAATTTTGATTGCATGGTTGAGGAGCGTAAAGATGAAGGTGAAAACCAAAAAGCGGAACAGAAGGTGGATATGGTTCAGCGAACCTTAGAAATTTTCAAAGGTAAAATAATAGATGATCCCAGATCTGGAGGTAATTCAAATGCGTAAAAATTATGGTGGCGGACAGAATATGAACAACCTGATGAAGCAGGCACGTAAGATGCAGGCCGATATGGCCAAGGCTCAAGATGAACTTGCTGAAAAAAGTGTCGAAGTCGTTGTGGGTGGCGGTGCAGTAAAAGTCGTAGTGACCGGTCATAAGGTTTTACAAGAACTCTTTATTGATCCTGATGTCGTGGATGCTGCTGATGTCGAAATGCTTCAGGATCTAATTATTGCTGCTATTAATGAAGCTCTAGAAAAAGCAGAAAAAATGGCACAAGATATCATGGGTAAATTGTCCGGTGGAATGCCAGGAATATTCTAATCATGCCGGCTAAATACCCAGTAGCGTTAACGCGCCTAATTCAGCACTTGATGCAATTGCCTGGGGTAGGTCCAAAGTCTGCAGTGCGTATTGCGTTTCATATTCTCAATATGCCTGAACAAAAAGTTAACGATCTGGCAGATGCCTTATTGCAGACGAGTTCACAGATTCAGTTGTGTAAGATTTGTGCCAATTTGACAGAAGAAGAGATCTGTCCGATTTGTGCCGATCATCGGCGTAATCAACTACAGATTTGTGTTGTAGAATCGCCGCGTGATGTGAATGCAATTGAGGCAACACACGAATATCAAGGGGCCTATCATGTTCTCCATGGGGTCCTATCGCCTTTGGATAATGTGGGTCCAGAGGAACTTCATATTCATGAACTTTTAGCACGATTAAATACAAACCCGATTAATGAAGTCATTATTGCCACCTCCCCTAGCGTTGAGGGAGAGGCCACAGCGATGTTTTTGGCCAAGCTGATTAAACCATTGGGTATTAGAACGACGCGGATTGCTTATGGTATGCCGATGGGCAGCGACTTAGAGAATGTTGATGAGATTACGTTAGGGAAAGCTTTGCAGGGCCGTCTTGAAATGTAGTTTTGAGACGTAGATAAAACGACATCTGTTTTGTTCAAAACATTTGTGTCTCAGGCTTTCTGTATAGCCGTATGTTACTAATTGTTGTGAGTAAAATAGACCGATATGAGATTAGAGCACTGCGTTTTGTAGTGCTTTTTGTATGGAGCTTTTGGCAGGCCTTATATTAATTTATCCAGGTGTGGTAGCTCATCTTTAAAGAAGGTTTAAGCACAAACCTTAGATGATTCCACGCTGAGGAAGCAGCTACTGAAGATGCTCAGTGAATAATCTGTGTCCAAATCATTCATTTCACAGGGGGTAGATTGTAAAGTCCTTTAGAGAGAATAACACTGAAGATGGTGGTAAGAGGCCATGTTGAACAAAAAACGACGGATTTACAGGGATTTTTTACAATTTTCATGCAATGTAATACTGTATACAATTGACGTTTTAATCCGATACACCTATAATAATATGGTATAAAAATATGCAGTTTAAACTGCGTATTCAGAAGGAGGATTCCCGAATGACAAAGAAAACCATGAAAACCATGGATGGGAATACCGCTGCTGCGTATATTTCATATGCTTTTACAGATGTGGCAGCTATTTACCCTATCACTCCCTCATCAAATATGGCAGAGTATGTCGATGAGTGGGCAGCACATGGTCAGAAGAACATCTTCGGAGAGCCAGTAAATGTTGTCGAAATGCAATCTGAAGCTGGTGCAGCCGGAGCAGTCCACGGTTCATTACAGGCAGGTGCTTTGACTACTACTTATACGGCCTCTCAAGGCTTATTATTAATGGTACCGAACATGTATAAAATTGCTGGTGAGTTATTACCCGGTGTTTTCCATGTAAGTGCCCGTTCAGTTGCTACGCAAGCGCTATCAATTTTTGGTGACCATTCAGATGTTATGGCAACCCGTCAAACAGGCTTTGCTATGATTGCTTCGGGTAGTGTTCAAGAAGTTATGGATCTTGGTGGCGTTGCTCACTTGAGCGCCGTCAAATCGAGTGTGCCATTCTTGCACTTCTTTGATGGTTTCCGCACTTCGCACGAAATTCAAAAAATCGAAGTCCTTGATTATGAAGATTTAAAACCATTGCTTGATTGGGATAAAGTTACTGAATTCCGTCAGAAAGCACTCAATCCTGAACATCCTGTTACACGCGGTACCGCTGAGAATCCAGATATTTTCTTCCAAGCGCGCGAATCTTGCAATTCATTCTATGATGCAGTTCCTGCAATTGTTGAAGAATACATGGGTGAGATCAGTAAATTAACGGGACGCACTTACAAGCCATTTGACTATGTTGGTGCCCCTGATGCAGAACATATTATCATTGCTATGGGTTCAGTGACTGAGACGATTGAAGAAACCGTTGACTACTTAGTCGCTAAAGGAGAAAAGGTTGGTTTAGTAAAGGTGCGTCTTTATCGTCCATTCTCTCCTCAACATATTCTTGCTGTTCTGCCAAAGACCGTTAAGAAAATCGCTGTTTTAGATCGTACTAAAGAGCCTGGTGCGCCTGGTGAGCCTTTATACCTGGATGTGCGATCATTATTCTATGGGTCAGACCAGGCACCTGTTATTGTAGGCGGTCGCTACGGTTTAAGTTCGAAAGACACAACGCCTTCCCAGATCAAATCTGTCTTTGACAATCTGAAACTAGAAGCTCCTAAAAACAATTTCACCATTGGTATTGTTGATGACGTAACTAACTTATCACTACCAATTAATGACTATATCATTACGGAAGATAAAGAAACTGTTCGCTGTAAGTTCTATGGTCTTGGTTCTGATGGTACAGTTGGTGCTAATAAGAATGCCATCAAGATTATTGGTGATAAAACGGATATGTATGCCCAAGGTTACTTTGCTTATGATTCTAAGAAATCTGGTGGTGTAACTGTTTCTCACCTTCGCTTTGGTAAAAAGCCAATCCGTTCAACTTATTTCATTGACGAGGCTGACTACATTGCTTGTCACAATCAATCCTATGTCACCCAATATGAGATGCTAAAAGGTTTGAAAAAGGGCGGCGATTTCGTTCTTAACTGTAAGTGGGATGCAGAAGCACTTGAAGAGAATTTACCAGCCAGCATGAAGAACTACATTGCTGAAAAAGGTATTAATTTCTATACTGTAGATGCTACGAAGATTGCTAATGAAGTGGGCTTAGGTTCTCGCATTAACATGATTATGCAAACGGTATTCTTCAAAGTTTCCAATGTTATTGATTTTGCGGATGCAGTCGATTACCTAAAAGAAGCGGTTGTAAAATCTTATGGTAACAAAGGTCAAAAGATAGTCGACATGAATAATGCGGGTATTGATGCTGCTGTTGCTAACCTGCATCGAGTAGATGTTCCAGCATCTTGGGCAAATGCACAAGACGCTGCTCCAGAAGAAAGCGCTTCTCCAGATTTCATTAAGAATGTGGTTGAAGTTATGAATAGCCAAAAAGGTGACTCGCTACCCGTTTCTACGTTTGTGGGCCGAGAAGACGGTACATTCCCTGCTGGTACGGCTGCTTATGAGAAACGCGGTATTGCAGTAGCAGTGCCTGAGTGGCAAATTGACCAATGTATTCAATGTAATCAATGTTCATTTGTCTGCCCACATGCTGCGATTCGTCCCTTCCTATTGAATGATGAAGAGCAAGCCAATACACCTGAAGGCTTTGAAACTAAGAACGCAATCGGCCGTCAGTTTACTGGACTTCAGTACCGCATCCAGGTGTCCCCATTAGACTGTACAGGTTGTGGCAACTGCGCTGATGTTTGTCCTGCAAAGAATAAAGCTCTAATTCTGAAACCGCTTGATACTCAAGTTGAGGTTCAGGAAGCGAACTGGAACTATGCAGTGAACAACGTGACCTATAAAGATGATTTAATGAGTCTCAACACGGTTAAGGGCAGTCAGTTTGCTCAACCTTTATTCGAGTTCTCTGGAGCTTGTGCTGGTTGTGGTGAAACACCTTATATGAAGGTAATCACTCAATTATTCGGTGATCGCATGATGATTGCTAATGCTACAGGGTGTTCTTCAATCTGGGGTGGTTCAGCACCTTCTACACCTTACACGTGTAATGCAGAGGGTAAAGGTCCATCATGGGCGAACTCTTTATTCGAAGACAATGCTGAATACGGCTATGGTATGGCAATTGGGGTCAAACAGGTTCGTCAGCAAATCGTAACGGCAATGGAAGAATTGATTGCACTTGGCATTGATGCCGAGTATCAAGAAGTCCTCCAAAACTGGATTGATAATAAAGATGATGCTGAGGCTTCAAAAATCGCTTCAGCTGCTGTTCAGAATTTCCTTGCTAACAATAATATTGCAGGCGAAGAAGCAAAGGCAGCATTGCAAATCATCAGTGATCGAGCTGACCAATTGATCAAAAAATCAGTTTGGATTATTGGCGGAGACGGCTGGGCCTATGATATTGGCTAT
>CAZVAO010000010.1:0-31432 GCA_964625175.1 uncultured Clostridiaceae bacterium | reverse complement strand
CCACGGTTAATCAGGGACAATATCAATATTTACTCACCATAGATATGAAAAAAACTTGCAGTTTCTGACTCTAGCAAGTATACTATTTTTAGATAAATTATAGGGAGGTTTTTACTATGGCTCATAAAATTAGCGCCGACTGTATTTCTTGTGGTGCATGCCAAGCTGAGTGTCCTGTTGATGCTATTTCTGAAGGCGATACAAAATTCAATATCGATCCTGATTTATGTATTGATTGTGGTGCTTGTGTAGGCGTTTGCCCAACAGAAGCAATTTCTCCTGAATAAGATTTGCAGCTTTTTAACTTGTCAAGCTATTGAGATTTATCTCAATAGCTTGTTTGTTTTATGGCGCTATTCGAAATCTACGTGTGTCTATTTAATATTTTTCATAATAGATAAGCATGGCGAAATATTAAGTTATGATTAAATTTAACCGTAAACACTTTATTTTATGTATAATATAGACTAGGCTTAGTTATGAAAGCAGCATTTTTGTGAGCCAGAACGGTAGTACTTGGTCAGATGCCTAATTTGGGCTATAATGATGAAGTTGATTTCGAGCAGATTTTATTCTAGGTGAGGGTCTAAATATGTTATTTAAGAGAATCGCTATTTTTATATTAATTTTAGTCACTACCTTTTCTAGTGTCCTTTTTGGTGTTTCAGCGCCAGACCCAATCCGTTTACTGATCAATGGGGAGTTAATGACTGGTGAAAATCAACCTTTACTGGTTGATAATCGTACTTTAGCACCCATCCGACTTGTGGCGGAACAACTCGGCGCCGAAGTTCAGTGGATCGGTGAGCATCAAGTTGTGATGATTACCCAAGGTTTAACTCAAGTCAGTTTGCAGATTAACAACAACTTAGTGATCTATAATAATGAGGTGCGCGAAATCGATGTTCCACCTCAAATAATAAATAATCGAACCTATGTGCCCTTGCGCTTTATTAGTGATGTGTTGGGTTATGATATTGGGTGGGATAGTATCAAGCGTCAAGTGACGGTCAATAGTAAAAGCTCTTTTACGATTCAAGCAATGATGGATGGTTTGATTAACAATCATCAGGCTATTCTCTTAGAGATGGAAGGCGAAGCGAGTTATCGCATTATGCAACTCGTCAATCCCGATCGCTACGTAATTGATTTTCAGGATACAAAATTTAATTCAATGACAACATCTGTTGCATCAGAGAGTCCTTATTTTTCAACAGCGAGGGCGAGCCAGTTCTCTAATGATCCTTTAACAGCAAGAGTCGTTTTAGATTTGCTGCAATCAGACTGTGACATTCACATTGAAGATCAACAGAATGGTTATATCGCCATTTATGGCAGTGGTGGGTCAGTAGATCCAGTTGATCCTGTAGATCCAGTTGATCCCGTGGATCCGGTTGACCCTGAAGATCCTACCGACCCAGTTGAAATTGATCCCGCACTGGGTTTGACAACGAATCGTGCTTCTTTACAAATAAATATCGATCCACAGACTGAATATACAGTAGAGAGTGTTACGGCTGAAGAGCAAGAAGAAATTTTCGGCATCATCAGTTCTGAGAAAGTCAATTTACGTGACGAGCCCAGTACGGCTGATCCCAATACGGTAGTGGTTACAATTGATGGTGGGACGGTGTTACAAGTTGTGGGCCAGACAAACGGCTGGTATCAGGTGATTTATCGAGGCAGTCGTCTGTGGGTCGCTGATTGGCTTTTGACGTTAGACTTAGAGATGAAACGCGATAATGTCAATGTACGGAGTGGTCCTGGAATGCAATACGAACCCATCGATATGATTATGCGCGGTGAAGCGTTCAAAGTGACCGAAAGACTGAGCGATTGGCTAAAGGTGATCACCCCCCAGGGTAAAGAGGGGTATGTCGCCGATTGGTTGGTTGGTATCAATGATCGTTTAGTTGATGGTGTTGAGGTTGGTGATGATGTGGCACATGAGATTATTCTTACGCTTAAGAATACACAACTTAGCCAATTTGAGCTGGGAGTTGCACCCACTTTTGTGGAGGAAGTAAATGTGACACCGAGTGGAACCTCATCAATTATCCATTTGAAACTTAGTGATACTGTGGCTTACCAAATTGTCCCAAATGAGAACGGCTTGGAAGTTGTTTTTGGCGCTGCTTTATTGGCTGTAAATACGGAAGTCAGTGCAAGCAGGGTGAAATTAATACTCACATTTGATCAGCCCGTAAAATATACGGTTTATCAGCATTATTTAGAGAATAGCTTATTATTGGATTTCCCATTTAGTCAAGCTGTCGTTGAAGGATTGACGACAATGAATGGCAATATTATCAAGACAATAGAAACGAGCAACCGTGCTGATAGTGCACAGGTGTTCCTGCAATTAGAAAGCCTAGGTTCCTATAAGATTAATACGACTGAATTTAGCCGTCATATCGAGATTACCCTATTGAGCACTTCATTGAGTGGCAAGATTATTGCACTTGATCCTGGGCATGGAGGAAGTGATCCTGGGGCAACTTATGCGGGTATTGAAGAGGCAGATATCAATTTGGCAGTTGCCAAAATGATTGAAGAATTGCTCATTGAACGCGGCGTTACGGTCATCATGACGCGTAATGGCGACCAGAGCGTTAGTTTGGGTGAGCGCGTATCGCTGATTAATAGTATGGATGCCGATATTGCGATTAGTATCCATGTTAATTCTGTAGCATCGGGTATTGGTTCTGGTGTTGAAACAATTTATTATCCAAGAGCAGAAAATGAGCGATTAGCTAGCGTTTTACAAGACGCCCTAGTTGTTGCAACCGGATTTCGTAGCAGGGGGATCAAGCCATGGTCCAATATTTACGTAACGCGTAACACCAATATGCCATCAGCCTTGGTGGAAATGGGTTTCATAACAAATGCAGAAGAGCGGGGATTCTTAACGAGTCTAGCGGGTAAACAGGCATTAGCAGAGAATATTGTTATGGCAATCGAAAGATTTTTTATAGATAATTAAGATAGGCTTGACGTTGACAGTTCTCTTTGATAAAGTGAATTATAGAAGTGGAGGGAATGAGGTAATATGGTGGATAATGCTGAAAGAAAATTCGCAAGCAATGTTGAAGAACTAGACTTTCTATTGAGAAGAGTGAGTTCGACCGTGAAACGTAGAGGCAGGGATATTTTAGCTGATTTTAAAATTACCACCCCTCAGTTTAACGCATTATTGGTTCTGAGACGCGAAGGTGATCTCACGATTGGGGAGTTAGGTGAACGACTTTTCCTAGCCTGTAGTACGGCTACGGACCTAGTCGATCGAATGGAGCGCAACGAATTGGTGTTACGTATTCGAGATACGCGTGACCGCCGTGTGATCCGAATGAAGGTTCTCGATAAAGGGCATCAGATGGTCAAAGAAGTTTTGGAAGCCCGCGCAACGTACTTAAATGGCGTCTTAAGCCAAATTAGTGATGAAGAATGTACAGAGATTATTAAGTCGATGAATATGCTCTATCGATTAATGTCAGAATAGATCTCTATAAATATAAAAGCTGACCCGTCGATTGCTAGGATCGACGGGTCAGCTTTTAGGTGATGGCTCTATTATTGGGAATCTGCTAATAAACTCTCGTTGACTTGCTAGCGAGTTAAGGGTTAAAGTAGAAATATATTGTATCAAGGAAAGAGTGATGAAAATGCGAATTAACAAACGATTGCCTGACCAACTCCGCCCTGTGGGGATGGATATAGACTTTTTAGACGATAAATGTGGGGTGTTAATTAATACAGGCAAGACGCGCGTCTTGTGCACAGCAAGCATCGAAGAGAGCGTACCTTCTTTTTTGCAGGATAAAGGGAAGGGTTGGGTAACAGCTGAGTATGCCATGCTTCCAGCGGCGACTTCAAGTCGCAATCGGCGTGAAAGATATAAGATTAGCGGTAGAACTCAAGAAATACAGCGCTTGATTGGTCGTTCTTTGCGATCGATTATCGATTTAAAGAAACTCGGAGAACGGACCATCACCATTGACTGTGATGTTATTCAAGCAGATGGGGGAACGCGAACAGCCTCAATAACCGGGGGTTATGTGGCCTTACACTTAGCAATTAAAAAGCTCATGGACGAAGAATTGCTCGCCACTAATCCCTTGAAGAGCAGTTGTGCGGCTATTAGCGTTGGAATTGTTAAGGGAGAATTGTTGCTTGATTTGAACTATCAAGAAGATGTTAAAGCCGATGTTGATATGAATGTTGTGATGAATTCAGACGGTCAGTATATTGAGATTCAAGGCACGGGAGAAGAGGCTGTTTACAGTCGTGATCAATTGAATGCCTTGCTTGATCTCGCTACTAAAGGTATCGCTGAGTTAATTGAAATGCAACGTCAAGTTTTACAATAGGAAGGTCCCTTATTAGGGGTTAATTCGGGGAGTCAAAGATGGAAAAAATACTATTAGCCACTCAGAACCAGGGAAAAGTCAGAGAATTTCGTAAATTATTAGCGCCTTTGGGTCTTACCATAGTAACACCTGCTGATCTGGCAGAAACGATTGAAGTTATAGAAGACCAAAATACGTTTGCAGGTAACGCCTTTAAGAAAGCAATGACATTTTTCCAGCTAACGGGTTTACCCACGATAGCGGATGACTCTGGATTGGCAGTCGACTATATTGATGGACGTCCAGGGGTCTTTTCAGCACGCTATTCAGGGGAACAGGCAACAGATGCCAGTAATAATGCAAAATTACTCTTTGAGCTTGATGGGGTCCCTATGGAGGAGCGCACAGCGCGGTTCACTTCTGCAATTGCCTTTGTCCTCAGTGCGGATTACCACCTAATTGTGGAAGGCCATACGGATGGTTTAATTTTGCCAGATTATCGCGGTCAAAATGGGTTTGGATATGATGCGCTGTTTCTAATTCCCCACCTAAATAAGACTTATGCAGAGCTTGATGATGATGAGAAAAATGCGATTAGCCACCGTGGTGTGGCTATGCGTAAACTTTATGCTAAATTGCCGAGCATTCTAAGCTAATGTCTTGACGAAAGACGTGGTATGTGCTATTATTCCCTTTGTCGGGACGGGCGCCTGTAGCTCAGCTGGATAGAGCAACGGACTTCTAATCCGTAGGTCGCAGGTTCGAATCCTGTCAGGCGTACCAGTAGTTTAATATGGTGGGTGTAGCTCAGTTGGTTAGAGCGCTAGGTTGTGGCCCTAGAGGTCGTGGGTTCAATTCCCATCACTCACCCCATATAACGCTGGGGCTTAGCCAAGGGGTAAGGCACCGGACTTTGACTCCGGCATTCATAGGTTCAAATCCTATAGCCCCAGCCAATTTGCGGAAGTAGCTCAGTGGTAGAGCATCGCCTTGCCAAGGCGAGGGTCGCGAGTTCGAATCTCGTTTTCCGCTCCATGAGAGGCATTCTGTCAAATGAATGCCTCTTTAAAACGTATAAGGCATTTTGTGTATTAATAATGTGTTGTAACTAAAGGTTGCGGCATACAGTAATGGAGGACTTTTAAATGAAAGTTGTAAGTAATCAAGTTGACGCTAATGTGGTTGAACTTCAAGTAGAAGTAGATGCTTCTCGTGTTGAGGCCGCTTTACAGAGCGCCTATAAGAAAGTAGTTCCTCAAATTGCTCTTCCAGGCTTCCGCAAGGGCAAAGCGCCTCGTCGCTTAGTGGAGTCGCGTTTTGGGGTCGAGATTTTTTATGAAGATGCTATGGAAATCCTTTTCAACGAAACGTATCCAGAAGCCATTGAAGAAGCCGGTCTCAATCCAGTCGATCAACCAGAGGTTACTGACATCAACATCGAAAAAGGTCAACCTTTTACATTCACTGCAAAAGTAACGGTTATGCCCGAAGTGATCTTAGGCGATTATAAAGGTGTTAGTGCTGAAAAAATGATCGTTAATATTACGGATGAAATGGTTAATGAAGAAATTAACAAGATTCGCGAAGAACACACGCGTTTAGAGACCATAGAGGAAGCCGCAGTGAATGGCGACACCGTAGTCATCGATTACGAAGGGTTTGTTGACGGCGAGGCCTTTGCCGGTGGCGCTGCTGAAAACCATCTTCTTGAATTGGGGTCTAACTCATTTATCCCTGGCTATGAAGAACAACTGATTGGAACCGCTACGGGTGATGAGGTGGATGTTACGGTTACATTCCCCGAAGAATACCACAGTGAAGAATTAGCTGGCAAAGAAGCCATATTTAAAGTTAAAGTTCACGAGGTTAAGCGCAAATTTGTTCCTGAGTTTAATGAGGATTTTGTTTTAGAAGTCAGTGAATTCGAAACAGAGGAAGATTTTAAAGCCGACATCTTAGCGAAGTTACAGTTGAATGCTGAGCAACAATCTGAAGCCCGCTTCCGCAATGAAGTGTTGAGCAAGGTCGTTGAGGCTTCTACAATAGAGATTCCTGAAGTGATGGTTTCGCAAGAAATTGATGCTATGACAGAAGAGTCTAGCCGCAATTTGAAGAGTTACGGTATCGAATTTGAACAGTACCTTCAAATGATTGGCAAATCGTTAGAAGATCATTATAAAGATATGTATCCTGAAGCTGAAAAGCGCGTTAAGACCGATTTGGTGTTAGCGAAAATTGTTGAAGTTGAAAACATCGAATTGGATGCTGAAGAATTTGAAAAACGCATTGATGAAATGGCGGTAGCTTACAATCAAGCGCCTGAAGATATGCGTAAAGCATTAGTCATGCAACCACAAGCTTACGATCAATTACAAAGTGGTTGGAGAAAAGATCAAGCAATTAATTTAATCGCTGATCAAGCAGTTGTCATAGAAGTTGAACAAGGACATAATGAAGAAGTGAGTCCAAGCGAGGACAGCGAAGCTTAGTTCAGCGAACGAATTGATTGGGTGATAGTGTTTAATAATGGAGGGAAGAAAATGAATTTGATACCTATGGTAGTTGAACAAACCAGCCGTGGTGAACGCTCCTATGACATTTACTCACGGTTACTGAAAGAACGCATTATCTTTTTGGGTTCCGCTATTGACGATAATGTAGCGAACAGCCTGATCGCTCAAATGTTGTTTCTAGAGGGAGATAATCCGGACAAGGATATCTTCTTATATATAAATAGTCCTGGCGGAGTTGTGACGTCAGGATTGGCAATTTACGATACCATGCAGTATATCAAGCCAGATATCTCTACGATTTGTGTCGGACTTGCTGCTAGTATGGCATCCGTTTTGCTGACGGGTGGTGCCGCAGGCAAACGTTTTATCCTGCCTCACGCAGAAGTCATGTTGCATCAACCACATGGCGGAGCACAGGGACAAGCTTCGGACATTGAAATCACAGCACGTCAGATCTTAAAAACGCGTGAAAGAATCAACCAAATTTTAGCTAAACATACTGGCATGGATATTAACAAGGTTTCACAAGACGCCGATAGAGACTTTTGGCTCGATGCTGAAGAAGCGGTTGCTTATGGACTTGTCGATCAGATCATGATCAAAAATGGTCAGTAATTAAAGTAGGTGTATAAATGACAAAACGTGAAGAAAAAGAACTTGTGAAGTGTTCCTTCTGTGGCAAGACACAGGATCAAGTTCGTAAAATCGTTGCTGGTCCCAATGTCTTTATCTGTGATCAGTGTATTGAGTTATGTATGGCAATCATTGAGGAAGAGGTAAGCAATTTTGAGAAAACAGACTTGCAAGACCTCATGCTGCCTAGAGAAATAAAAGCCAAACTTGATGAATACGTCATCGGTCAAGAGCGAGCAAAGAAAGCCCTTGCTGTAGCTGTTTATAATCATTATAAGCGGATTACCGTTTCCGATGCAGATGATGTGGAGCTGAGCAAGAGCAACATCTTATTGATTGGACCGACCGGTGTAGGCAAGACATTCTTGGCACAGACTTTGGCACGACTACTAGATGTTCCATTTGCTATGGTCGATGCCACGTCTTTAACAGAAGCGGGTTATGTCGGAGAAGATGTTGAGAATATTCTTCTGCGCTTAATCCAATCGGCTGATTTTGATATTGAGCGTGCTTCACGCGGGATTATCTATATTGATGAGATCGATAAGATCACACGCAAGTCAGACAACCCTTCAATTACGCGGGATGTCTCTGGTGAAGGGGTTCAGCAAGCGCTACTCAAAATCCTAGAGGGCACAGTGGCTAATGTACCACCGCAAGGCGGTCGTAAGCATCCTCATCAAGAATTTCTCCAAATCGATACCACAAATATTCTATTTATATGCGGTGGCGCATTTGGTGGGCTTGAAAAAGTGATTCAAAATCGCGTTGGACAAAAAACCATGGGGTTTGGCGCTGAGTTAGCGAGTCCGGCTGAGCAGGATATCAGTGAAATATTAAAACAGATTGTTCCGCAGGATCTTTTACGTTACGGGCTCATACCAGAATTCGCTGGTCGGGTTCCCGTGATTGCAACACTGGAGACGTTAAGTAAAGAAGCGATGGTTCGAATCCTAACAGAACCCAAAAACGCCTTGATTAAGCAATATAAGAAATTGTTTAGCTTTGACGATATTGAGTTGGAATTCACCCCGGAAGCACTTGAGGCTGTTGCCCAAAAAGCGATTGAAATGAATACGGGCGCACGTGGTCTGCGGTCTGTTTTGGAAAAACTGATGCTCGAACTCATGTATGAATTGCCTGGCAATAAAGATGTTACGAAATGTATCATTACTGAAGCGGTGATTCGCACGGGTGGAGAACCCATATTAGTTACTGGAACAGCCGTAAAGGAAAATGAGCGTACGGCGGATTAATACATAGCCTGTAGTAAAATGAGTATATAAAATTGACAGCTCGATGAGCTGTCTTTTTGCTTAGCAAAGGTGATGAGCACCCTTGGTTAGAGCTTTTGGGGTAAATTAAGGGATCAACACACTTAAATAAGGTGGTTCTTGCCATAGCATTTTAATTATGTTAAAGTTTGAGCGTATTTCACAAAATACCTCAAATTAATAATCAATAAGCAAATAATGCTGTTCATCTCAGCAATCATTCACCTATCAGGTGATTAATTTGGTAAAATAAATATGTGAGGAGGGTTCTTATGAATGCTATTCCAGTTATACCAACAAGAGGTACAATTGTTTTTCCCAATACTATTGGGACGTTAGATATCGGTAGAAAAAGTTCTTTGATTGCTTTAGAGAAGGCAACTAAAGGAAACCAACTTTGTTTAGTTCAGCAAAAAGACCCTACTATTGAATATCCCCAACAAGAAGATTTATATGAAGTTGGAGTATTAGTTGAGATCCGTCAAGTCGTTAAAATCCCAGGGGGATATGCTCGAGTTATGGCAGAGGGCACAAAACGCGTCAAGATTGCGAACTTCCTGCATTTTGAGCCGTATATCGCAGCTGAGGTTACAGAGCTCGCTCTAGAAATGCCTGAAAATGAAGATTTATCTGTGTTGAGACGTGCCGTTAATGATGCGTTTGCCCACTATATTGCTTTGGAGAATCAAGTCCCTCTTAATGAGGCGATTACCTTACCGGAAATTGATGCGACTGAGCAGATGGCAGACATTTTAGGCAGTCATCTAGACTTAGCAGTTGAAAAGAAACAGGATCTGATTGAGGCAATCATTCTAAAGGAGCGTTTGAGTACGCTGCTACTGATTTTGCAAGAAGAAATTGCTGTCTTAGAACTAGAGCAACACGTTCAACAGCAAGTTAAAGCCCGAATGGAAGGGGCACAGCGCGAATACTATTTGCGTGAGCAGATGAGTGTGATCCAAGAAGAATTAGGTGAAAGCGGATCTTATGATTCTGATGAGTTTAAATATCATAAAAAATTTGATGAGATTGATCTGAATAGTGAAACCCGCGAAAGAATCGAACAAGAATTAGAGCGCCTCGCTAAGATCCCCCAGGGATCTCCCGAACGCGTGGTTATTGAAAACTATCTTGACTGGTGTTTAGCACTCCCATGGAATACAGAGGATGACTCCTTTGTTGGAATCGCGGAAGCCGAAAAAATTCTTGATGAAGATCACTATGGTCTTACAAAGGTTAAAGAACGTATTCTTGAATATATCGCAGTATTACAGTTAACGGATCGAATAAAAGGGCCAATCCTCTGTCTGGTTGGACCACCTGGTGTAGGTAAAACCTCCTTGGCTCGGTCAATCGCCAAGGCTCTAGGTCGTCAGTTTATTAGCAGTTCTCTAGGTGGAGTGCGGGATGAATCGGAGATTAGGGGACACCGTCGTACGTACATTGGCGCTATGCCTGGCCGTATTATCCAGGCTTTGAAACGGGTTAAAACGCGCAACCCACTCTTTTTATTCGATGAGATTGATAAGATGAGTAGTGACTTCCGGGGTGATCCAGCATCTGCTATGCTCGAGGTTTTGGATCCAGAGCAGAATAAGATATTTATTGATCATTACTTGGATATTCCTTTTGATTTAAGTAAAATTGTGTTCTTAACGACGGCGAATACGACTCAGAATATTCCACGGCCGTTATTTGATCGCATGGAGATTATCCATATTTCGGGTTATACTGAAGATGAAAAAGTGCAAATTGGCATACGTTATTTGGTGCCGAAACAAATTGAGCAACATGGCCTCAAAAAAGCACAGTTTTCGATAAACGAGGCAGCTATTCGCATTATTATCAATCAATACACACGTGAAGCTGGAGTGCGCAGTCTTGAACGTGTTCTTGCCTCACTGTGCCGTAAGGTGGCTCGGATTATTGTGAGCGGCGAACGCAAATCTGCTACGATTACAGAGCGAACGATTTATAAATACCTTGGTAATCCTATATATCATCACGATATGCTTAACGATGATCAAACGGTTGGAGTTGCTACTGCGCTGGCTTGGACTGAATTCGGTGGTGAAACAATGACGGTTGAAGCCGTACTGGCCAAGGGTAAAGGGAAATTACAGCTAACGGGTAATCTTGGAGAAGTGATGCAGGAATCTGCTAAGGCAGCACTTAGTTATCTGCGCTCCTTTGAATCCGTTCCCCAAGATTTTAACGAATGTGATATTCACATCCACGTGCCTCAGGGGGCTATTCCTAAAGATGGTCCATCTGCCGGGATTACAATCGCTACAGCTTTATACTCAGCGCTAACCAATAAACCAGTTTTGCCACAGGTTGCCTTTACAGGTGAAATCACCTTGAACGGTCGAGTACTGCCAATTGGTGGACTCAAAGAGAAACTACTGGCTGCCCGTAGGGCGGGTATAAAAACTGTTATTATTCCAGCGGCAAACAGCACAGATCTTTCTGAAGTCCCAGTGGAAATACGGGATGCTTTAGATATCAAATTGGTCGATCATATTAAGCAAGTGTTTGCAGCTGCCTTTAAGGAGGATGAGCATGAAGATTAAAGAAGCCGAGTTTATTAAATCTGCTCCAAGCTTGGAACAATGCCCCACATCGAATTTTCCTGAGTTTGCATTTGCAGGTCGTTCTAATGTTGGTAAATCGTCGCTCATTAATTACCTTACTCATCACAAGAAGCTCGCTCGAACGAGCTCAGAACCTGGACGAACCCGCATGTTAAACTATTATTTAATTAATAAATCAATGTATTTCGTAGACTTACCAGGTTATGGTTATGCTAAAGTGAGTAGGGCAACTCGTAATGCTTGGCAAAGGGAAATGAAACGCTACCTGTCCGACCGAGAACAATTGCGAGCGATCATTCAAGTTGTAGATATTCGTCATGATGCTGGCCCTTTGGACCTTGAAATGGCAGAGAAAATCAGAGAAATTGGGGTGCCTTGGCTACTAGTCGTCACAAAGGCTGATAAAATAAGTAAATCAAGTCAGCAACAACAAGTTGCTAAAATTGCCAAGACATTAGGAATGGATAACAAAAACCGTATTTTCCTTGTATCAAGTGAGAAACAATTTGGTGAAGAATCCTTGTTGAATGAGTTGGCAAAGCTACGATAATAAGGTAAAATAGATATACTGTATACAATGTGTAGGAAATGAGAGGGGATAAGATGAGTAAAAGAGTTAAGATTATGGATACCACCTTGCGAGATGGTCATCAGTCATTATGGGCTACTCGGATGCGCACCGAAGATATGGTGCCGCTTTTGCAGAAAATGGACACTGTTGGGTTCTATTCCATGGAAGTATGGGGTGGAGCGACCTTTGATTCTTGTCTTCGTTATTTAAATGAGGATCCTTGGGACAGATTAGATACAATCCGCAAGCATGTAAAAAACACAAAACTTCAGATGTTATTACGTGGTCAGAATATTTTAGGGTACAAGCATTATCCCGATGATATTTTAACCAAGTTTATTGAAAAAGCAGTTGAGCATGGCATTGATATTATCCGTATTTTTGATGCTTTGAATGATGTTCGTAACATGCAGAAGGCGATTGAAGTGACCATCAAAACGGGCGCTATCGCTGAAGGAACGGTTGTTTACACCATTAGCCCTGTTCACGATGTATCGCACTATGCAAAAGTTGCGAA
This sequence comes from uncultured Clostridiaceae bacterium, assembly GCA_964625175.1. Classification (GTDB taxonomy): domain Bacteria; phylum Bacillota; class UBA994; order PWPR01; family PWPR01; genus CAZVAO01. Next base: position 18,984 of record CAZVAO010000010.1, on the reverse strand, counting down.
GGAATTAGTTGACTTGGGCTGTCAACAAGTCTGTCTTAAAGACATGGCGGGTATTTTAACCCCTTATTTAGCCCAAGAGATTATTACGGAAATGAAAAAGGTGATTGATGTACCCATTCACTTACACACCCACATGACGAGTGGCATGGGGAGCATGATGTATCTTAAGGCAATTGAAGCTGGGGTGGATATTGTTGATACAGCTTTCGCTCCTTTGGCGTCGGGCACCTCGCAACCGGCTACGGGACCATTAGTGGCAACCTTACAGGGAACGCCATATGATACCGGGTTTGATCTCAAATTAATCGCTGAGATTGCTGGTGATTTCAACGAGATGAAGAAGAAGTATCCAGAATTTGCTAACGTTGATAAGTCTATTGATATCAATGTTTTAATCTATCAGGTTCCAGGTGGAATGCTGTCGAACTTCCGCAAGCAACTTGCTGATCAAATCGATAAACTACCTGCTGTATTAGAAGAAGTGCCTCGCGTTCGCAAAGACCTCGGGTACCCACCACTTGTCACGCCTTCCAGTCAAATGGTTGGTGCGCAGGCTGTGCTCAATGTTCTCACTGGTGAACGTTATAAAATGGTCACAAATGAAATTAAAAACTATCTCCGCGGTTATTATGGCCGGCCACCAGGGGAAATTGATGAGGCATTTCGTCGTAGCATTATTGGAGATGACGAAGTTATTACTTGTCGTCCCGCTGAAACAATGGAGCCAGGCTGGGAAGCGGCTAAAAATGCGATCGCTGAATACATGGAGAAAGACGAAGATGTGCTATCCTATGCAGCATTCCCACAGGTTGCTGAGAAGTTTTTGAAATTGCGCCAAACAAAGAAGTACCAAGTCGACTATGAATCTCTTGATGAATATGAAAAAGATGGCAACAAGGGCGTCCATCCAGTTTAGACGCTTTTAAGAAAATTTATTATTGCTGAGAACCTGCACAAGTAGTGTTCTCAGCAAATTATTATGGAGGGAACTAGATTGCTCTGGAATTATATAGCTATCCTTGTAGTTGCTGGTGGCATGATTTATTTTGCTATCAAAACTTTAACTCGATTTGCAGTAACGGGGTCTTTTGTCAAAAAGGAACTAAAAGCAGTTTGGCCCGATGAAGTCTTTGAAGAGGCTAATATTACTATTGATGAGATTCAACTTAGTGACATTGAATCCCAAGAAAAAGTCCGTGAACAGATGTTATTTCATATTCAAGCGCGCAATAGTAGTGGCTTGGTGCGCAATTTAGAGTTGCGTTCTTATGATCCTGCCGCTGAGTTTGAAGAAGAAAAATATCAACAACTAACGAAGAATGTACGACCTAAAGACGACAATATGGATGCCTCCGGTGCAAGCGGCGGTATCGGAGGATCCCATTTTGCAGGGATTGAACATGCTCAAAGCCTGTTGCGAGATCAGGCAAAAATAGAAAAAGAAGACCGGATCATTAGGGCGCGCATGCAGCGTATTAAGATTGATCTTGAAATAAGTCGTAAATTGGCCCCGCTTTGCACATTTATACCGGACATTTATCGATTTAATGAAAAGCGAGCTTGTGTAATGACTGAATATACGGGCAAACAATCCTTAACTAGTTATCTTGAAACGGCTTCTCACGAGCAGAAGATGGCGATTTATCAGCAAATAATGCGTGATTTAGCGACCGCTCACAACAATTTTGGTTCTGTGAGCCTCTTTTTACCGAGGCGCCCTGCTATGGATAGTAATGCCTATCGCAGTCTCCTAGAGAAAGGCCTATCAGAATTGAAAAAAATCAATATTCTGAATGATGAGCAAATCTCTAACTTGCTAAATGAATACTATCTAATCTCAGAGTACTTGGCCAATCATTATGAGGCTAAATTGTATTTTTCAACATTTTCACCCTATGCGTTTTACATTAATGACCATCGTGCGCTAATTCGGGATTGGAGTAATTACGATACTGGTCAAATGTGGTTTAATATTGTTGAATTATTGAAAGATCCTGTTTCAGACTTAAACTTGGTGGAAGAAGATCAATTAGTGCAGACCTATCTTGAAGCACTCAACTCTGATTTCAGTTACGAGGAAGCTCGCAAACTCTATGACCTTAGCAGTTGTCACATCTTAACAGTTCAACTATGTTATATGAGGATCTATTTGGAGCGAGTGGCCGACCTATCAATCGAAGAGAAACGCGTATTGAAAAATTGGGACGAGGCCCATTTTAATATGCTCTTAACAACAGCTTTAACGAAATGGTCTCAGTATGAAGAAAGTAAACCTTATGCTGAATTACTGAGTAATATTTTTACTGTGATTTGACAAGTTTTCTCAGGTGTTTTATAATGCTTTACAAAGCCTATGAGTAGGAAGAGTAGTCAAACGGCCCCTAACAGAGAGAGCAAACCCCGCGCTGTAAGTTTGCTCATGCTGGCCCTGATGAACGTCACCTATGAGGCTCCACTGGGAACAGTCTGTTTGAATCAGTACTGGTGGACGGTTTATCCCGTTAGAGATCAAGAGCCATTGCGTATTTGTGTGATGGAATTAAGGTGGTACCGCGGAAACCCTTTCGTCCTTTGGACTTAAGGGTTTTATTTGTTTAAACAATCAAGGAGGACTTATGATGGAGCAAATCTCTAAGACTTATGATGCAGCTATAACTGAAAAGAAATGGTATCAACGGTGGGTTGATCAGAATTATTTTGCACCACGCCCATCCCAAAATGGTCAGGGCAAATACTCTATTATGATGCCGCCCCCAAATATTACAGGGCAATTGCATATTGGTCATGCCTTAGATATGACCTGGCAAGATATTTTGATTCGCTATAAGCGTCAAAAGGGTTTTGAGACGTGCTGGATTCCCGGCACCGATCATGCGGGTATTGCAACTCAGCGGCGCGTTAAAGATACGCTGTTGAAGGAGGGCATTGAGTTAGAGGAGATCGGGCGCGAAAAATTTATAGAGCGGGTTTGGGAATGGCGAGAAGAATACGGTACCACCATAACTCAGCAGTTGCGTGCTTTATCTATTTCCTGTGATTGGGAAAGAGAAAGTTTCACGATGGATGAACGATGCTCTAAGGCGGTTAAAGAAGCGTTTGTAACGATGTATGAGCGCGGATTGATTTATAAAGGGAGCTATATTATCAATTGGTGTCCTTCTTGTGGGACAACTTTATCGGACATTGAGGTTGAACATGAAGATCGCTCTGGAAAATTTTGGCATGTAGCCTATCCATTAGCCGATGGATCTGGCGAATTAATTATCGCAACAACGCGTCCTGAGACGATTTTGGGTGATGTGGCGGTTGCCGTACATCCTGATGATCAACGTTATGCGCATTTAGTTGGCAAGTCATGTATCCTACCGATTATGAATCGTCGTATCCCAATTATTGCCGATGATTACGTAGAACTAGATAAAGGAACCGGTGCAGTTAAAATTACTCCTGCTCATGATCCAAATGATTTTGCTGTTGGGAAACGCCATCAATTACCTGAAATTAATGTTATGAATGAGGATGCTACGATTAATGAAAACGGAGGGCCTTATGTGGGCATGACCCGTTACGAATGTCGCAAAGCCATCGTACAAGACTTAGCAGATATGGGTTTGATGCGCAAAATTGAGGATCACTTGCATGCTGTCGGGCAATGTTCGCGGTGTGATACCATCATTGAACCTTTAATTAAGAACCAGTGGTTTGTGAAGATGAAGCCTTTAACGGAGCAGGCGATGCAAGCAACTGAGGCACAACTCGTGCGCTTTGTGCCAGATCGATTTGAGAATATCTACAAGCAATGGTTAGAGAAGATCCACGATTGGTGTATTAGCAGACAGTTGTGGTGGGGGCATCAGATTCCCGCATGGTATTGCGAATGCGGTGAGATTGTCGTTAGCCGCGATGACCATCCAATTTGTCCGAAATGTGGCGCCGCCGACTTGGTTCAAGATGAAGATGTGCTAGACACCTGGTTTTCTGCAGGCTTATGGCCTTTCTCAACTCAGGGCTGGCCAGATAAAGCCCCAGAAGAGCTTGATTATTTTCCGACGTCAACTCTTGTTACTGGACATGATATCCTATTTTTCTGGGTTGTTCGAATGATTACAATGAGCCTGGAATTGACAGGACAAGTGCCTTTTGACACCGTTCTGCTGCATGGGTTAGTGCGGGATAGCCAGGGGCGTAAAATGAGTAAGAGCTTGGGCAATGGGGTCGATCCCTTGGAAGTGATCCAAGAGTATGGTTCAGATGTTTTGCGTTTGGCACTCGTTACGGGCAACACACCTGCCAATGATATGCGCTTTCAAGAAGAGCGCCTAGAAGCAATGCGTAATTTCTGTAATAAAATATGGAATGCGGCGCGATTCGTACAAATTAACTTGGCAGATTTTCAATATGATGACATTGACTTAAGCGGAGAACTAACACTAGCAGACAAGTGGATTCTTAGTCGTTATACCACCCTAGTTGCAGAGATTGAACGCGTTTTAGATCGTCATGAATTCGGTGAAGCCGCTCGTTTATTGTACGATTTCCTCTGGAGTGAGTATTGTGACTGGTATATTGAAATGGCTAAACCGCGTTTGTATAGTGACGATGATGCAGATAAGAGGACGACACGGTCGGTATTAGTGACGGTTCTAAGTGGCACGCTACAGTTGTTGCATCCCTTCATGCCGAGCATTACTGAAGAATTGTGGCAGGCCTTGCCCCATAGAGGCGAGTCTATCATGGTTGATTTATGGCCGACAGCACATTGGTACAGCGCCCCAAGTGAAGAGGCTATGGGCATGATTATGGACGCTGTGAGGGCTATTCGCAACAGCCGTCAAGAGTCTGATGTGAAACCGAGTCAGCGCATTAAGGCAATCATTATTGCAGACAATAAACACTTCTATAATCTGTTCGCTGCGAATGAATTATATCTCAAAACTTTGGCTGGCTTAGGTGAACTAGAAATTATGCTTAGTGGAGCAGAGACGCTTCCTTCAGATGAAGCACTCACCGCAGTAAGTAGTGGTGCAACCATCTTCTTGCCTTTGGCGGGTATGATTGATTTCGCTAAAGAAACAGCGCGTTTAGAAAAAGAGCTAACACGCCTTAAATCTGAAGTTAAACGGGCTACTGGCAAGCTTAATAATGAGAAATTTATCGGGCGAGCTCCTGCAGAAATCGTTGAAGAGGAGCGCCGGAAGTTAATCGATTACCAAAATCAACTGCAAGCAGTAAGTGAGCGCTTAGAGCGTTTGATCAAAATGAAGTCCTAAGCAGTATTGGAGACTTGGGGGATGAATCAATAGGGTTTATCCCCCTTTTTTGCTTATATATATGTTAAAATAGCAGTGAAATGTGCTATAGTTTAAATTGCGCTTTGAATTTGACTTTGTTATAACAATCGTGAAAGATACAGTTATAGGGCATTAGACCAATAGCATCTGGAGTAATTGTGGACTGTTTTTAGATGGGACGCATTTCTGACGCGATGAGTATTGCTTACTGTTTTTGTTATTCGCCTATGCTGTTATTCGTGAGGGGGACTGACCATTGAAGTTGCAAAATATTAAGAAGAGCCTTGAAGCTCAAGTTGCTTGGGGAGAACATCATTTAGCTGTCGAAATCCTGTCTATTTGTGGTGCTGATTTGATGAGTGATGTTTTAGCTCTCAACATTCAACCCCAGACTTTGCTTATTACAAGTCTAGTCAATACTCAGGTGATTCGCACAGCGGACATGGTTGATTTAGCAGCGATTGTTTTCCTCAATGGCAAAATCCCAAACGAGCAGGTCATCGCAATGGCGCAAAGTATTGACCTACCAATTTTGATTACGCCACTGAATATGTTCGAGAGTTGCGGCAGATTATACCTATGCAAATTGGCTGACCCACATTAAGGATGGTGTTCCAATGAATTTTACATATCACATTGATGGCGATGATTTCATAATGGCAGGGGAAGCATCAAGTAAGATTAAAAAAGTGCTAAAACAATTGGGTATTCCGATGGCGATTATTCGCAGGGTGTCCATTGCCACCTACGAAGCGGAAATGAATATTGTCATACATGCGCATGAGGGCGAGATCACCTTAGATATTGAGCCTGCAAGAATTTTGATAGAGATTTCTGATCAGGGGCCGGGAATTGCCGATATTGACAAAGCCATGCAAGAAGGGTTTTCGACGGCGAGTGAAGCCGTGAGAAGTCAAGGATTTGGTGCTGGCATGGGGTTACCTAATATCCGTCGTAGTTGTGATGAGTTCAGTATTTCTTCAGAAGTAGGTGTAGGCACGACCTTACAATTAACATTTAATCTGACCGATAAAGGGGTGGTATAAGTGAGCGAATATTTCCATTCAGTGCGTTTAGACAAAGATAAATGTATAGGATGTACAAACTGCATCAAACGGTGCCCAACGGAAGCGATCCGCGTTCGCGATGGCAAAGCGTTTATTATCGAAGAAAGATGTATCGATTGTGGAGAATGTGTTCGTACCTGTCAGGAACATGCTAAATATGTGATTACAGACGAAATGTCTGAATTAAGTAAATACAAACATCGAGTTGCGATACCAGCACCATCGTTCTTTGGTCAGTTCGGGGGCAAGCTTAGTGATATTGAAATCATAGCTACGTTGAAAATTCTTGGCTTTGATGATGTTTTAGAAGTTGCAGTAGGAGCAGACTTTGTTTCGCGGGCCTATCAAGATTTTTTTAAACAAGATAATCTGATTTTACCCGCAATTAGCTCTGCATGTCCCGCTTTAGTTCGCTTAATTCAGGTGCGTTTCCCGTCATTAATACCGCATATTATTCCTATCGAGTCTCCGATGGAAATAGCTGCCTATCTTGCGCGCAAAGAATTAAGTGAAACATTAAATATTCCGCCATCAGACATTGGGGTTTTCTTCATCAGCCCCTGTCCGGCTAAAGTAACCGCTGTACGTCAACCAGAGGCCGTTGAAACAAATGTAGATGGCATATTAGCCATGTCTGAAATGTATGGATTGGTTTTGCGTAATCATAATCAACTGCGTCATTTCCCAGAATTACTCAAAACGTCGCTCCCGAGAGCATCAAGCTATGGATTGCGCTGGGCTCGACCTGGTGGGGAGACCATTGGCTTCCAAGAGGAGATTACACATGTGCAAGTGCAGGGGATTGATCAGATCATTAAAGTACTAGAACAGGTGGAAATGGGCAAGTTAGAGAATGTTCATTTTTTGGAACTCCAAGCATGCCCAGGCGGTTGTTTAGGAGGGCCATTAGCTGTCGAAAATCCTTATGTTGCGAGAGTCTATATTAATCAAATGGCAAATACGCGCAAGCAAGTTCAAGAAGTTGATGAGAAAAAACTTGCGGATTTAATCGAATCTGGCACCCTATATTTTACCAGCAAGCTTGAAGCACGCCCCACCATGAAGCTGGATGAAGATTTCGGTATTGCATTAAAGAAGATGAAACAAGTTGAAGAAATAACAGATTCATTACCGGGTCTAGATTGTGGTGCTTGTGGTGCGCCGACCTGTCGTTCACTGGCGGAAGATATTGTACAAGGTGTTGCCAGTCGAACAGACTGTACCATTGAATTGCGTAATAACGTCAAAGACTTAGCTGAGAGAATGTTGGAACTGACGAATCAGCTCCCGCCAACCATCAGCAAGAAGGAAGAATAGGAGGACCATCTCGTGAAACTGAGTCACATCATATCTGCTTTAGAACTAAAATGCTTAACGAAGGTGGATGGTGATAGAGAAGTAGTGGGGGCCTATACCTCTGATCTGTTGAGTGATGTAATTGCCAACTGCCAGGAGGGTCAGCTTTGGATTACACTACAAGGCCACCAGAACATTATTGCAGTAGCATTGTTAAATGATTTAGCTGGAGTGATCATTACGTGTGGCTATCCGCCTAATCCTGACACGATTGATAGAGCTAATGAAAAAGGGATTGCTCTGTTTGCTACAGACTTAAACAGTTATCAAGTAAGCGGCAAACTTTATGAGCTATTAAGATAATAATGGGCTATTTACTGGCTGACTTGCATGTTCATTCTGCGCTCTCCCCATGTGCAGCGAATGAGATGACACCGCACCATATTCTTGATACAGCTCGTCAAAGTGGAATAAGTATTCTAGGCATTGCCGATCATAATTCAGCTGGAAATGTCGCTTCTTTCATGGCTTTAGCACCACAGTATGGCATTACCATCGTGCCAGCGATGGAAGTTGAGACCGTGGAAGAGGTTCACGTATTAACTTTATTCCCTAAACTAGCGTCTTTGCTTGCTTGGGAGGAGTTAGTCCATAAAACTATGCCTCAAATTGCCAATAAGCCCAATATTTTCGGGGATCAGTTGTTGTTTGACGAGAATGGCCAAGTAAAAGGGCAATTTAAGCATTTATTAAGCCAGTCTTGTGGAATATCACTTGAAAAAGTAGTAGCAGATGTGATAAATTTAGATGGTGTGTCAGTCCCTTCACATGTTTTTAGAAAAGCAAATGGGATTATGTCAGTTTTGGGATTTATTCCACAGGATTTAAAGATCTTTAGCATTGAAATTAGTCGACAAAGATACTCAGAATCAAGTGTTAGCAGAGAAGTTGCAAGCCGTTATAATTGCATTGTGAACTCAGATGCGCATTGTCTGAGGGATTTATACGGTAGCCCAACTACTGCTTTACAGGTGGAACAGAATAGTGCAGAATCAGTGATCAGTATGCTGCAAAGAACGTTGACTGTTGAAGAGGTGGTAATAATCTAATTTTCTTGTAAGCGGTAACTAATCATAACAAAAGGAGGTTTGCAGATGTTAGGCAAATTAACAGCTGAACACCAAGAAAAAATTGCAAAGATCATCGCCGACTATCAGGATCGAAGAGGTGCTTTGATCCCCGTCTTGCATGAAGTACAAGACATCTTCGGATATTTGCCGAATGAGGCACAGAAACTTGTTGCCAATGGTTTAGGAATCCCTGTTGCTGAAGTTTATGGAGTCGTCACTTTTTATAGTCTCTTTAATACGGTTCCAGCGGGTGAACACATTATTGAATTGTGTATGGGTACTGCTTGTTACGTAAAAGGTGCGGTTGATATTCAGCTTGAATTAGAGAACCAATTGAACATTAAAATTAACGAAACGACAGCTGATGGTAAATTCACCTTGCGTTTCAGCCGTTGTGTAGGAGCATGTAGTTTGGCACCTTTCATGACAATTGGTGAAGATGTGTATGGTCGAGTTAAGCAGGAAGACATTCAGAAGATTCTTGCCAAATATCATTAATGCGTGAATTATCGTTACACATTCTTGACGTGGCAGAAAACTCTTTGCGTGCAAAGGCGACACTTGTCGAGATAGCCGTCATTGAAAACAGTGATCAAAATCGTTATGAAATTGCCATCACTGATAATGGATGTGGAATGGATAAGGAATACGCTGCTGCAGTAATAAGTCCTTTTACAACTGAGCGTACGACTCGATCGGTAGGACTTGGTTTGCCATTATTTGCGGCAACTGCTGAGCGGAGTAATGGAACATTAGAACTCACTTCCTCACCTGGTGTCGGCACGACAGTTCGAGTTATGATGGATCGCAATCATATTGATCGCCCCCCTTTGGGTAATGTTGGAGATACAATTATCGCTTTATTATGCACAGAGTCACAAGCGGACTTGTATTTTTTGCACAAAGTGGATGATGAACAATATGTTTTCGATACCCGTGAAGTCAAAGGCCAATTGGAAGGTTTAGCAATTACTACGCCAACTGTATTACATTGGATCAGAGACTTTGTTAATGAAAATGAAACCTATTTAGAACAGAAAGGGGCTTCTAATAATGAAATCTATAGCTGATTTACAAAAAATTAGAGAACAGGCACGACAAACACTAGAAATGCGTCAAGCTGGTGAGCGTACTCAAGTTACTGTTTATATGGGTACATGTGGAATTGCCGCTGGTGCTCGCGTAGCAATGGCTGCAATTATTGACGAGTTAAGTAAAGAGAATATCACTGACGTTGAAGTGTTACAAAGAGGCTGTGTTGGGCTGTGTGAACAGGAACCTTTAGTTGAGGTTGAGCGTCCCGGAGAAGATACAGTGATGTACGGTTATGTTAGTGAAGAGCGCGCCCGCCGTATCGTGAAAAAACACGTTATGGATGGGGAAGTTCTTGATCAATGGGTGATCAATCGCGGCGTTTCAGAGAATAAGTAAGAATAGCTGGATAGACTGGAGGGAGTATTATGCAATTATACCGTTCTCATGTCCTCGTATGTGGAGGAACAGGTTGCGTAACATCTGGTTGCATGGATGTTAAAACCGAATTAGAGAAACAGTTACAACTGAATGGCTTAACTGAAGAGATTAATGTTGTTATCACGGGTTGCGTAGGCAGCTGTGACATTGGTCCGATTATTATGGTTTATCCCGAGGCAGTTTTCTACCAAAAAGTAACGGTTGAAGACGTTAAAGAAATCGTGGAAGAGCATTTACTTAAGGGACGTGTGGTCAATCGCTTAATGTATAAAGATGAAACATCTGAAATCGTTAAGTTTATTGAAAAGTATTACGACATCGAATTTTTTAATCGTCAGACTCGGATTGTATTGCGCAACACAGGTATTATCGATCCGACAAAAATTGACGAATACATCGCTCGCGATGGATATGCAGCAATTGCCAAAGCGTTAACCGAGATGTCTTCAATGGATGTCGTTCAGGAAGTCTTAGACTCAGGTTTGCGAGGTCGCGGCGGCGGTGGATTCCCTACTGGGATTAAGTTAAAGCTTGGTCACAATGCCCCTGGTGATGAGAAGTATATGATTTGTAATGCCGATGAGGGTGACCCTGGTGCATTTATGGATCGTAGCCTATTAGAGGGTGACCCGCATGCTATTATCGAAGGTATGATGCTTGCTGGATACGCCATCGGCGCTAGCCAAGGTTATGTCTATGTACGTGCTGAGTATCCTCTTGCAGTAAAACGTTTGACAGATGCCATCGCTCAAGCTAAAGAGTACGGCTTGCTTGGCAAGAATATTTTTGACTCTGGTTTCGATTTTGAATTGGATCTTAGAGTTGGTGCTGGTGCGTTTGTTTGTGGTGAAGAAACAGCCTTGATGCACTCTATTGAGGGGCTTCGTGGCGAACCAACTCCTAAACCACCCTATCCAACCGATGCCGGTGTGTTCGGCAAACCATCTGTGATTAATAACGTAGAAACAATTGCTAATATTCCGCAGATTGTTCTAAACGGCTCCGATTGGTTTAATCGATTCGGCGTTGAAAAAAATAGAGGAACCAAGGTATTCGCAGTTGCTGGTAATATTGTGAACACTGGTTTAGTAGAAGTAGAATTAGGCACCACCTTGCGCACCGTTATTTTTGATATCTGTGGTGGCATTCCTAATGGTAAAAAGTTTAAAGCTGTTCAAATTGGGGGTCCTTCGGGCGGATGTATTCCTGCTGAGCACCTAGACACTCCAATTACGTATGATAGTCTGATCAGTTTAGGGGCTATGATGGGTTCTGGTGGTTTGATTGTGATGGACGAAGATACCTGTATGGTTGACCTTGCACGATTCTTCCTCGATTTTACTCAAGAGGAGAGCTGTGGTAAGTGTACGCCTTGCCGTATTGGTACCAAGCGCATGCTTGAAATCCTAGAGCGTATTACAGAAGGCAAAGGCAAACTTGAAGATATTGATAATCTTGAAGAGTTGGCCGAGGCGATTATCGATTCTGCATTCTGCGGCTTAGGGAAGGCAGCACCGAATCCCGTTTTAAGTACATTGCGTTTCTATCGCAATGAATATATTGAACATATTGTCGATAAAAAATGTGCCGCTGGCATTTGCAAAGCATTGTTGAATGTGGAAATCGCTGAAGATAAATGCCGTAGTTGTGGTATTTGTGCCCGTATTTGTCCAGTTAATGCTATCTCTGGTGAACGTGGTCAAGTATATGTTGTAGATCAAGATACCTGTACCCGATGTGGCTTATGTATCGAAAGTTGTCCTTTTGATGCAATCGCTAAGCACTAATCGGTAGAAGACGTGGAGGTGTACAAATAATGCAAGACGTAACTTTAACCATTGACGGGCGTCAGGTTACAGTACCAGAAGGTACTACAGTCTTAAACGCCGCAAAAGCATTAAATATTGATATCCCTACTTTATGTTATCTAGAGGGGATTAACGAAATAGGCGCGTGTCGTGTTTGCGTTGTTGAAATTGAAGGGGCCAAGGCTCTTGAACCATCTTGTATTTATAAGGTGCGTGAGGGAATGGTCGTTAATACGAATTCACCCCGTGCACGCCAAGCGCGCAAAGTTAATACAGAATTATTGCTCTCTGATCACGCCCATGATTGTTTGGTCTGTGATCGCAATAATAATTGTGAGTTACAGGATTTGGCCTCAAGAATGGGTATTCGCGAATACCGCTTCGAGGGTGCTAAGAATCCGCCTCTTTTAGATGATTCTAGCCCTTCAATCCATCGTGACGCTAGTAAATGTATTAACTGCCGTCGCTGTATCGCTGTTTGCTCAAAAGTACAGGGTGTTCATGCCTTGGGTGCAGCTAATCGCGGATTTGAGACGGTTATTGTGCCTGCCCAATTTAACGTATTGGCTGATGTCAGTTGTGTGAATTGTGGTCAGTGTACGTTTGTCTGCCCAACGGGTGCGCTTACAGAGCAAAATCATATTCCGCGAGTGACACGTGCACTAGCAAATCCCAAGAAACATGTTGTTGTCCAGACAGCTCCGGCTACCCGTGTTGCTCTTGGTGAAGAATTCGGCATGGAAATTGGTACCAATGTTCAGGGTAAAATGGTAACAGCGCTTCGCCAACTGGGTTTTGACGCCGTGTTTGACACTGATTTTACGGCGGATTTAACCATTATGGAAGAAGGAACAGAGTTCCTCGATCGCTTGACGAATGGCGGTGTGCTTCCAATGATGACCTCCTGTAGTCCAGGTTGGGTTAAGTTTATTGAACATAACTACCCCGAGCTATTGCCAAATGTATCCACTTGCAAATCACCACAGCAGATGTTCGGTGCGCTTGCTAAAACTTACTATCCTGAGACCCAGGGAATTGATCCCAAGGACATCTATTCTGTATCCATTATGCCTTGTACAGCTAAGAAATACGAGATGGAACGACCAGGTATGGATAGTAGTGGCTATCAAGATGTCGACGCAGTATTGACCACCCGTGAGCTTGCTAAGTTGATTAAGTCTGCTGGTATTGACCTTAAGTCCTTACCTGACTCCGACTACGATGCACCGATGGGAATCTCTACAGGTGCTGGCGTAATCTTCGGAACAACCGGTGGTGTTATGGAAGCAGCTCTGAGAACAGTTTATGAAATCGTGACCGGAGAAACACTTGAACGACTTGAGTTTGAGGATATTCGTGGTATCGAAGGTGTTAAGTATGCAACCATTCAAGTTGGAGATCTGGCCGTTAACGTTGCTGTTGCTCACAGCTTGGTTAAGGCTCGTGAATTGATGGAAAAGATCATTAGTGGTGAAGTCAACAATCTCCACTTCATCGAGATTATGGCTTGTCTCGGCGGCTGTATTGGTGGTGGTGGACAGCCACGTTCTGATGATCCAGATATTCGTGAGAAGCGTATGCGCGGTATACTGGAAGTTGATCAGGCGATGACTATCCGCAAGTCCCATGAGAATCCTGCTATTCAGAAGCTTTACAAAGAATGGTTGGGCGAGCCTAACGGCCATAAGTCGCATAAATTATTACACACACACTACATTCCGCGTGAGAAATAGACGTTTATTAAAATAAGTTTAACAGGCACTGGATTATCCAGTGCCTGTTTTATTATAATGGTTGGGTGGGGTCATGCAATAAGGTCTACAGTATTTTGGCTTTTCTGACTTGTAATGATGTACAAAATGTAATAAAATAACAATAAAGTAAAAATAATCAAGAAGCAATAGAAGGTGATCCGCAGTAGAGCAGATTGCCAGCATATGTAGGCTATTGATTATTAAACAGGAAGGTTTCTAATATGAAAAAAATTATACTGGCATCTGCTTCTCCTCGCCGTTGCGATTTATTGAAGCAAATTGGTTTACAACCAATCATTCGAACTGCAGAATTTGCAGAAAGCATGTCTCAAAACTGCCCACCAGAACAATTGGTCTGTGAGAATGCCTATGGAAAAGCGGCAGCTGTCGTTAAAGACTTAGTGAATAAATCGGCAATCATTATTGCTGCAGATACGATTGTTGCTCTCAATCATTTTAAATTAGGTAAACCGGAAAATTTAGCTGCGGCTAAAAATATGTTAAGAAGCTTAAGCGGACGACGCCATGAGGTGATTTCTGGTGTATGCGTATGGGATGGTGAAACGGGAAAGCAACTGACACGAGCCGTTACCACTATTGTTGAGATGCGAACCATTTCGGATGACGAAATCGCTGCCTATTGTGCTACTAATGAGCCCTATGACAAGGCGGGGGCTTATGGAATCCAGCTGCGTGCGGGGCTCTTTGTTGAACGGATCGAGGGGTCTTACAGTAATGTCGTCGGTTTGCCATTAGCAACTGTAGGCAATATGTTACACGAGCTCGGCTATGAGGTTAGTGCTCTGTGGTAATTCGACCTACAACCACCACGCATTACACCATTAAAGACATGGCTCCGGCTGAACGGCCTCGTGAACGACTGGTTAACCAAGGTGCACAGTTCCTCAGTAATAGCGAACTGCTCGCCTTAATTATCGGAACGGGTGCAAGTACGAAAGAAAACTCGATTACAGCCATTGATTTAGCACATCAGTTGCTCTCTCTCTATGATTTGCCAGAATTATTGAATATTAGCGTTAATGAGATTACCAAATTACCTGGAATTGGAGTGGCTAAAGCGGTAAGGATTAAAGCATCTCTCGAATTATCACGCCGTATAACGACTTTTAGTGGCAAACAAAGTGCAGTGATTAGTGACCCTGAAAGTGCCGCCGCATATCTAATGCCGACTCTGCGCTATATGAAACAAGAGCACTTTGTGATTTTACTGCTCGACACCAAGAACAAGGTGATTAAGAGCTGTGATGTCCATTGTGGTACAGTTAACTCTTCGATCGTCCATCCACGGGAAGTGTTTCGAGAAGTGATTAGGCATAGTGCCGTTTCGTGCATTCTGGCGCATAATCACCCAAGTGGCGATTTGTCTCCCAGTGCGGAGGATATGCGAATCACCAAAAGACTTTGCGAAACGGGTGAAATTGTTGGAATTCATGTCGTTGATCATATTATTATTGGTAATAACACGTTCTTGAGTTTCAAACGTGAAGGTCTCCTCTAAGCAAGTGGTCAATGGGGAATGGAATTTACAAAGATTACTGTACCCTGTCGGTAAGAAGGGGTAGTTTTTGATTAGGAGAGTGTATGGAACTCTCGTAATTCTAACTGGTAGTTACTAACGGGTTGATGGTATAATGAACTAGGCTTGGTACACATCATCGAGCTCAAGATGGTGGAGGGTCCTTTTTGAAGTTAAGCATGGGAGTCAATTATGTGGGATCGAATGAATAAACATATGGCTTTAACGATTAGTGTAGCCATTATCATTGTATTAATTATTTTAACCGTGGGCGGTCAGCTACACGGTAGTTTGGTATATATTGCGGATGCCGTTTTCCAACCGATTAATTTTGTTCTAGAACAGGTCAATCGAATTTCGGAAAATATCAGTAGCAGCATCATGGATCAGCGCGATTTGCAACAAGAAAGAGACCGATTGCAACAAGAGTTAGTGGAACTTAAACAGATCGCTATTCAAAATGGGGAGTTACTGCGCGAACAGGCGGTCTTATACCAAGCACTTGACTATGGTAAGGCCCATCCAGAAATGCAATTGGCACTGGCAAGTGTGATCTTGCGCGATCCGAACAATTGGTACCGTTCTATTACAATTGATGTGGGACGAAAAGAGAATATTGTCACAGGGATGTCTGTGATTGCTATTCAAGATGATGGGGTGGGGCTGATTGGTTTTGTAGAGGAAGTTTATCAAAACTCTGCTAAGGTGCACCTGCTGGTCGATCCATCCAAGAATATTGCGGCACCCGCACAAGTGATGAACGTTCCAGCTGACCAGTTCGATGAAAATAACAAGGGTTACCAGGGCATTGTCGAGGGGAGCTCCAAAGAACGTAGTCAGCTCGAGATGATCTATATCACTCATGAGGCTGAGATTGCTTTAGGCGCTCCTGTCACAACAACTGGACTTGGTGGCTACTATATTGCAGATCTACCTATAGGAGAAGTGAGCAGAATCGAAATAGATACCTATGGATTACAGCAGAGAGCCTATATTCGGCCCTACATCGATTTTAGCAGGATTAAAGAAGTGTTCGTTATCACAAGCCCATTGCCGCCCAAATTGGATCAATAGACAATGAAAAAGCGCTATTATGTAATGATTGGCCTACTCATTGTGATCCTCCAGAGTCATTTTGGGCAACTCCTAGAATTTGATGGAATCGTTCCCGACATTGTGCTCGTCTATCTGGTGTTTGTGGGTTTATTTTGTGGGGCCAATACGGCTCTAATGGTAGCCGTTGCCGTTGGGCTTTATGCAGATATTTTTCTAGGTGTTTATATTGGAGAATATACGCTCTTCTATATGCTGAGTAGTTATCTAACAGGCGTCTATCGGATTAACTTCTATTATTCAAATATCCAGATTTCTCTGATTTTTGTCACAATTATTACCTTTTTAAAATTTATATTTGCGATTATCATCAACAGTCTATTCTTCTCTATAATCCCTTCGATCAACTTGGGATTGCTCCTGGGAACAGTGGCCTACAATTTAATGATTAGCGTTGTATTTTTCTATCTGTTTATTAGAAAATGGTCAGGGTTTGAAAATGAAAGATAATACAATATTAAAAATTCGTTGGAATATCATCCGAATCGGTGTAGTTGTTATCGGCCTCTATTTAATAGTTGGCCTAGTTTGGTTACAGGTTGTTAATGGCCGGCAGAACGCCGAATTTGCGGTTGAGAAGAGTGTGCGCCAGTTGCCGATACCAGCAACTAGGGGGGTCATATACGACCGCGATGGCGACGTTTTAGTGAATAGTGTTAGCAGCTACGTGATTACAATCGCCCACCTGAGCAAAGAAGAAAACATGGCCATTATCGATAATCTGGCACCCGTTTTAATTGAAGAGAAGATTTTAGAAGAATTTGAAAAAGCCTATACAAGTGATGATGTGGGTGACTTATTTGCGGATAAGACTAGAGAAGAAAATTACCAAATATTCTATAATGAAAATTATGATGCGATCTTTGCTGAATTGCATGCTGCATTAGTTGAAGTGGTGGAGGAGCACAGCACCTATCGTCGTTATCAGCCCGTGCGAATTGCACCTTTAGCGGGCAGAACGATTAACCATGTAACCCCAGAAATTATTGCTCAAATTGAAGGTATGCGAGTGGATTTGCCCAACGTTATGATCGAAATACAGCCAGAACGGCAGTATAAGATTGGCGATTTTGCGTTTCATTTATTAGGAGGTATTAATCCTATTGATCGTGAAGGTCGTGAGGGCTTAGAGAAATCCTACGATGACTATTTGCGTGGTGAAGATGGGATGCGTCTTGTCGAGGTCAACGCCTATGGGCGCCCAACTTCAGAGTTGGGGGTTGTCTCACCGGTCCAAGGAGCGGATTTACGGTTAACAATTGACCTAGACTTACAGGTTGTTGCTGAACAGGCCCTCTTGGATTCTATGGCTGCCACCCGATCAAAGTTAATTAACGCTGCCAAATCGAAGGGGAGGGCTATTCCTGCTACGGAGGACCTACCTTACTCGGGTTCGGTAGTGGTTCTGGATGTCAATAACGGCGCTATTTTGGCTATGGCATCTCTGCCTCAAGTTGATCGTGATAATTATGCAGCTGTTTGGAATGTGGATGACCCATTTATCAGTCGATTTAAACCTGGTACGAACTGGGCAACCGGATCTGCTCGACCCCCAGGGTCGGTCGTAAAGCCGATCCTCGGTATTGCAGGCATTGAGACGGGTGTAATCGATGAGAATACCACCATATATTGTTATGGCGTCTATAAAGGGCTTTATGAAGTGTGGAATCGCCAGTACTGGCGTTACTGTTGGGACCGCAGTGGTCATGGCGGACCGCTCGACTTGCCGCTGGCTTTAAAGAATTCGTGCAATTTATACTTTTATCCCCTTGGTGAGAAACTAGGGCTCGACAACATGAGCGAGTACTACCATAAATTTGGTTTAGGTGATCGGGTTGATTTTAAAGATATGCAATACACGACAGTGGATGAGGATGGAGTAGAAAGTATCGGTTACGCGACGAGCATGAGTAAAGGAACAGTCGTAGATGATGCACGATACGAAGAAATATATGGGTCAGTTGCTCGCGGTGGGGTCTTAGCACAGGCTGGTATTGGACAGGGGGATGTGCGTGTAAATCCACTACAGATTGCCTTGTATACCGCTATGTTGGCCAATGCTGAGAAACAAGAAGATGGCAATTACTTGGCTACCCGCTGGAATCCATATGTGGTCGATATGGTGCAGTCAATCGATGGGGAAGTGCTATATAGTGCCCAAAAAGATGTTGCGGACCAGATTGAAATTGATGCTATGGCTTTAGAGCTCACTCGAGAAGGCATGCGCAAAGTTACAGAAGAGTATGGTGGGACGGATGGCAATGTGGGCACCGCCTATTATCAATTCCACAAGAATTATGGATCCCAGGGTTATCTCCCTGTCTTACCCTTTGAAGTCGCTGGCAAAACGGGCACTGCTCAGGAATCGGGCTGGGAAGATCATGGTTGGTTTATATCCTATGCCCCTTATGATGATCCTCAAATCGCTGTCGCGGTTTTGATGGAACAGGGCCAATCGGGCGGAACGACAGGCGGTCCAGTTGCTTTAGCTATTTATGAAGAATATTTTGCTGAC
>CAZVAO010000009.1:0-34717 GCA_964625175.1 uncultured Clostridiaceae bacterium | reverse complement strand
ATGGCGCTCCCGAGATGATTCGAACATCCGACGCACGGTTTAGGAAACCGACGCTCTATCCCCTGAGCTACGGGAGCATGTCTCATACATTCTACAATGACCTAATAATCAAGTCAATGATTATATCTCGCGTTTAGTTTAGCAACCGAGATCCATGCTTTCTGTGCCAGTCGGACCTTAGTCATCTTTTGATTTACGGAGAAGGCGTTCTTAAGTGATGTCTCCCACCATCCAATAATCCAGTTTCTGATTGACGGCACAGCTGGGAACAACTGCCAGCCCTTGCGCAGTAATAAAGCCCCCAGCACCGTCGTACTGTGATAAGCCTTGACATCACAAAAGGTCACGTCACTTGCACATGCCTGACTCAATGCGCTAAACTCATGATCCATTAGCTTACTTAGTGCTTGCCAAGAATTATCGAGATCAATCGCTTTGGTATTGTTAATATGAATTTCACCGACCCTATCACCCTGCTGAATAACCGTGTGATCGGCTAAAGTGAGTGTTTCTCCTTTATAGGTATGAAAGGAGACCACTAAAATATCTTTGCTACCTGGTATATGGTGCCAATTGTTGAAAAAAGCAAAAACACTTTCAAATACCACAAAAAATAGACGCAATGTTTTTTTAATCATCATAAAGATCAGTACACTCTCTCAAGGTCACAAACTGCAGACCTCTGTCTTTGAAGTCACTAATGATTTCGCTCATGGAATTAATCGTGTTCATAGGAGCGGCACTACTGTCATGAAGCAAAATGATTTCCCCACCTTTAATTTGCCGCAGGTCATTGACCATTTTATGGGAATCATTATACTTGCTCCAATCATAGACATGGGTAGACCAATAAACTAAATTCAACCTGAATTTGCTTGAATAGTAGCGCGTAAATAAGTTAAAAAGCCCCCATGGCGGTCTGAAAAAATGAGGGACAACACCGAGGTCTTTGAGAATATCAAGACTCTTTTCGAAATCTTTTTGAGTCGCTTTGGGTGAAAGGAACCACTGGCACGTGTGCTTATAAGAATGTAAGGCGATTTCATGCCCCTGGGATATGATTTGTTTGATAATATCTGGGTATTGAGCGGCCTTTGATGCCACAACAAAGAATGTCGCTGAAACTTGCTCTTCAGCGAGCACCCGCAACAAATCTTTTGTGTAATATAAGTCGGGTCCATCATCAAATGTTAAAGCGATTTGATTCGATTTCGGTGTATGCTTAATCACTTTCTTTGAAAAAATCCGTTCCCAAAAAGAAGGGACAAAACCATAAGTAGCAACAATTAACCAAAGCAGTTTTTCTAACACAGCTACCCCCTCCTCTTCTATTTACTTTCACCCTAAGTTTAACTTTAATAGCCAGGGTAGTCAATAAATTTAACCATTTTAATAAAGATAATCATTATCAATAAGCGAACAACCAATCTACTAAATCAATTTATAGTGAAGACACGCCTGATATAACCCATCATCTTCGACATTAGCTGTTACGAAATCCGCAACGTCTTGTAATTCTAATGGGCTCTTCCCCATTGCAATACCTTGCCCAGCACCAGCTAGGAGTTCTATATCATTATAAGAGTCACCAAAGGCGTAGACATTACTTAAATCAACCTTCAAGTGCTTGCATAGCAGCTGAACACCCGTTAGTTTAGACGTTTGATTGTTGGTAATCTCCAAGACATCTGCGTGCCAAGTTTTGTACCGAAGAACATCACTTTGTGGAAGTTGCTGACGGAGTAAAGTTTCACCAAAAAGTAGTATAAAGTAATATAAGCGCTGCGTTAAATCCAACTGGTAGGTATCGTCACTAAAAGTGGGCGGAAATCCTGCAAGACCCCTGCGCATACTTCTACTAATAAACCGCTTAATCCCCCCTGTTGGATCGTTAATATACATGCCATCTGTCGTTACAGCAAAGATATGCTCATTATTCTGAAGCAGATCGGCCAATAGGGGCTGTAAGTCCTGGGGGTGCAAGGGATCATTATGGATTTCCTGGTTATCGGCAATGACAAGGTGGCCATTAAAGCACACAGCATGCTCAATACCAAGTTCACTCATAATGTCTGCTACTTGGAAAGTGGATCGCCCACTGGCAAGCGCAATCTGATGTCCTTGCGCTTGCAGCATTTTGATTGCCTTACGCGCGCTTGTAGGGATGTAGCTCTTATTTTCGCCATGATGGATTAGGGTATCATCACAGTCTAAACAAATCAGTTTTGAGGTCATAAGAAACTCCTTACGTGCGGATTAAGCATATATTTCTGTAAGAATCCGGGCAATTAAGGTGCGCGGTAAAATAACGGGGATCCCTGTGATTTCTCGTATGCGTTCTTTCATCGCTACCGTGTAGCCAATGCAATCCGCGATAATTAGTTGTAAATCTTGGTTAGCGAGTTGGTGTGCAGCATCCTCAATTCCCGCCATTCCTAAATAGGGTGAACCAACTGCCACCTGCGTGTCAATCCCTTGCTCGACCCACCAACCTTGAATGTGTTCGGCTTGCGCCTCATCCGGCACAATTAATCCTATGGGACCATTGCCGATAACTTCTTTCGTAACACTCTGCAAGATCTGGCGCGGCTTTAATAAGGGCACCTTATGGGTAAAGGCTGGGAAGTCCCCCGTGCATAGCATAACAATGGCTTGGCAACCCTGCGCCTCTAATTCCGTAATACATTTTTGCAGATAAATGAGTATTTTTGTCTCATCCATCCGCACCTGAAGACCATCGCGCATCCGCGATACCAAGACGGGCCCCCCTTCTGGGGCAACCTTCCAGAGATCGTTGACTGTAAACGCATCAAGGGCACCCGCTTCAACGAGTATTAGCTGTTCAGGAAGAAGGGGTAAAATATCTGCGGTGACATCAACACGAGGTGATTGTCCAATCGTAATTGCTCCAATTTTAGTTTTCACAAAGCCACACCCTTTAACTCATTCATGCGATACAAATATAATAGAAAAGCTGTCGCTGATTCTGCCAGCGACCATAACACATAAGAGTGCATTCGAATTCACGATAGAACTGGTCGAATGCACTGCGTTTTAATATGGTTGTTCGGGAATAATAAAGGCACACACGGCATAAATCAGGAATCCGCTCCCATAGAATAACGCCATGAGAACTAGCAGGATTCGAATTATGGTTGCATCGATATTAAAATACTCTGCAATGCCACCACAAACGCCTGCTATCTTACGATTTCGCCTAGAGCGATATAATCGACGCGTATGATCATAAAGGCTACGATATTCAATGGTGTCCGCAGACTTAATACCACTCGCCTCTGGAATCAAAATCCAAGCCAAAATATAGGCAAGTAAGCCACTCCCATACGCTAAGATTAATAGCGCGAAGACAATACGTATAATCGTTGAATCAATATCAAAATAAGCAGCTAAACCTCCACAAACCCCTGCTAAGCGCCGATCATCTAACGAACGTGTTAACTCGCGGTTCATCGTTAGGCTACTTCCGTTTAATAACAGACTGAGCCGCTTGAACAATATCTTTAGCGGTTAAAGCATATTCAATTAATAGTTCTTCTGGTGTTCCCGACTGGCCAAAGCGATCTCTTACCCCCACCATCTGTAGTGGTGTCGGATTATGCTCCCCTAAGAAGCTGGCCACAGCTGCTCCTAATCCGCCAATCACGCTATGTTCTTCTGCGGTAACAATGGCACCTGTCTCTCTTGCAGCCTTCAGTAGTGCGCCAACATCCAGGGGCTTAATGGTTGCCATATCTAAAACGCGTGCCGCTAGACCTTCCTGTGCTAATTGTTCTGCTGCTAATATGGCCTGTTCAACCATGATGCCACAAGCGATAATGGTCACATCAGACCCCTCACGCACCGTGTTTGCTTGGCCAATTGTGATAAAATCATCTTCTGTATAGATCGTCTCCACATTAGAACGTCCTAAGCGAATATAGACTGGTCCATCGTATTTTGCCGCATCCCTGATTAGGGCTTTAGTGGAAACCCCATCTGCTGGTACAATTACGGTCATATTAGGCAAGACCCGCATGAGTGCGATATCTTCAATCGCTTGATGGGATCCACCATCAGGACCTACTGTAACACCCGCGTGGGAAGCCGCAATTTTCACATTCAAAGCTGGATAGCAGATGCTATTGCGAATCTGTTCAAACGCTCTGCCCGCAGCAAAGACTGCAAAAGAGCTGACAAAGGGCATCTTGCCTGAGGCGGCTAAACCTGCTGCAACGCCGACCATATTAGCTTCGGCAATACCTGCATTAAAGAATCGCTCTGGGTACACTTTCTCAAATTTGGCCGTGCGTGTCGACTTAGACAAGTCTGCATCTAACACAACCAGCTCGCTGTATTGCGCACCTAATTCAACTAAGACCTCACCGTACGCATCACGAGTTGCTTGCTTACTCATGATCTACACCTCCTAACTCGGCTAAAGCCAGAGCAACTTGCTCCGGGGAGGGTGCTGTCCCATGCCAGGAAGCCTGATCCTCCATAAAACTAACGCCTTTACCCTTAATGGTATGAGCGACGATCATTGAGGGCTGATTTTTGACTGCTTTTGCACATTCAACTGCTGAGAAAATCTCTTCAAAGTCATGACCGTTGATTTCCTGAACATGCCAATTGAAAGCACGCCATTTGGCAGGAAGTGGATTTGGGTTCATGACATCGCATACTCTACCATCAATTTGGAGCGTATTATTATCTAAAAAAACAATTAAATTACCCAACTCATAATGCGCAGCAAACATTGCGGCTTCCCAGACTTGACCTTCTTGACATTCGCCGTCACCAATCATGGCATAGGTCATGCTTGGGCTGTTGTCAATTTTTGCTGCCAAAGCCATGCCGCAAGCAGCAGATAATCCCTGCCCTAAAGATCCTGTCGACATCTCTACCCCCGGCACCTTGCGCATATCAGGATGGCCTTGCAGTTTACTGCCCATCTTACGTAATGTAATTAAATCTGAAACAGGGAAATACCCTCTTTCAGCCAAAACAGCATATAAAACAGGTGCTGCATGTCCTTTACTTAGCACAAATCTGTCACGCAGTGGATCATCCATCTTCTGAGAATCGTTATTCATGATTTCAAAATAAAGTGCTGTCATGATTTCAGTGGCAGATAACGACCCGCCCGGATGCCCCGATCCTGCTGCCCCAACCATTTTAATGATCTGTTTTCGTATCTCTGTAGCTTGTTTTGTTAGCTTGCTATAATCCATTAGGCAACCTCCACCCTTCTTATCAGTTAATAATTTACCACACTTGCCAACTGTGTTCAATGTTATTTAAAGAGCCTTTCGCGCCAGACGGTGGCAGCGAATTTCGGCAAGGCACTCATGCGCTTGATTCGCGAGGGTTCTTGGATGAGACGATAAGCCCACTCCATGCCAATTTTTTGCCAGATTAGCGGAGCGCGTTTGACCGTTCCGGCAACGACATCAAAACAACCCCCTAATCCAATCGCCACACCCACAGGTAGGTTAGGCAAATGTTCGGCAAGCCAAAAATCTTGGCGCGGTGATCCCAGACATACCAACAATACGTCGGGTTGAGCCTCCTTGATTAGATCGATAATCGGCTCATCAGTCTTAAAATAGCCATCGTGATAGCCGCGAATAATCAAATCAGGATATTGTTCCGCAAATTTTGCCGCTGTAATGCGGATTACTTCCGGTTTAGCACCTAAAAGAAATACCGATCGCTTACCTTCACTCAATTTTGTTAGCAGACAATCCATCAAATCGATCCCCGTAACACGCTCCGGCAAAGGATCCCCCAAAATACGACTGGCCCAAATTACCCCAATGCCATCTGCCGTAACTAAAGCTGCTTTTTGCAATACCTGGCGTAATTCTTGATCGCGCCGCGTATTATATATAATTTCACTATTAGCAGTGACTACATGCATATGCTTTTTACCTGCGCAAATCCAAGAATAAATTAAGTCTGTCGTACCTGCAAGTGTATGACTATAAATCGGGATATCAAATATCATCGTCACATTTTTAGTCATATTGCCCTCCCAAGATAATCTCCCCAGCAAGTTGTACAGCATGCCATGCCTCCGCTTCCAATTCTTTCGTTGTAGAAGCAATCACTGCATGCAAAGCCTCATATTGATCATTAATTTCTGTAAATTCCCGCACAATCTTGGCTGATGATAAATGAGCCGTATTACCGACAGGCTCTCGGCCAAAACGCGCTAATAAAGCATCAATTTTAGGGTCATAAGAGATGCCAATGGGAATGGCTCCACTGCGCAGGGCAAAGATGAGGGAATGAAGCCGCATGCCGATCATCAGATCGAGTTGATGGCAAATCCCCAATAACTCATCTGCACGATACTCTTTTTGGATCATAAACACATTGCTCTTATTTTTCATGCTTTTCATGATTTCATACATAACCTCATAATCATTCTGATACTGAAAAGGCATCATAATGATATGGGCTTTTGACTGTTTAATAATCTCATCCAGAGCAATTGCGATTTCATGGCTATAGTGTTCCTGATTCTCCCAAGGCCGCGCATTGAACCCGATCCATGGACCATTCTCATTAAAGGGAATGCGTTCAGCAATCAAGATTTCCTTAATACGTTGTTCGGACACGGGCTGCAAAAAAAACACGGGATCAGCGGTTAACTGAACATGGTCTAATCCTAAATCGTTTAGGAGCTGTAACGATTGCTGATCGCGTACGGTTAAAGTTGTCACTGGAGATAAGGTGCGTTTTACCAACTTCTTTGATGACGAGCGGGTTAATGGTCCTACCCCTTGAGAAAAGAACATGACAGGCACTTTCAGAAATTCGGCAACTCGAATAATGCTGGTGTAATAGGGAATACTCCATCGACCGGTCGCATCCTGAAGCAAACTGCCGCCACCACTGATCAGCAAGTTAGCACGCCCGAGCTCCCATATTAAAGCCAAATAATTATAGCGATTGATTGCGCGCACCTGATATTGTTCCGCCGTAAGCAACGGATCATGACTCAATACGACAAGATCTACATCGGGTATCGTTTGTCGCAAGCCATCAATCAAAGCACAAAGAATTGCTTCATCACCAGCATTCCCATAACCATAATAGCCAGATATCAGTATTTTATTCACGAACCATACCCCGTCCTAAAAGATGTATCACATAGACTCCAAGTTCATACCCCAAGATTACAACGATGCCAACAAGCAAGCCGCTCCAAATTCCGTTAAAAGTTGTTAATAAGGCCATGCGTAAAGGTTTATGTAGGTGGGCAAAGGTGTTGACCAATGAGCTAAGCCCAATGACCCCAATCGTTAACACAATGATTGGATCCTTGCGGCGGTATTGCAACCAAGCCCCCAAAATTAATAATGGGTAGCCAACAGCAAACTCTTTAAAACGCGGTCGCGCAATGAGTGTCTTCTGGAACCAAAGCCTGAGTTCCAATTCGAGATTGCTGACAGGGATTAAAGGATTATTCCCTGAACGAATCGCTATTACGGCTAATATTGCTAATCCGACACCCGCCACAACCAGATGGTATACTTTAACATTCATTTGCAAGAAACGGATTAATTTCTGATAGGACTGATCATGAATCAGCAGACAAACGGCCACAATAGGGATCGGTGCTAATAAAGCAATTTTAACCATTGGAAAGGCATAAATCGCCGTCATAAAAGGCGCCGTAGCTAAAATGGCATGCACATACAAAGCCCCGCAGAATGACACGGCTAAAGCCTTAATGAAAGGGATCATGACCTTGATCCAAGTCGTCATTTCATGTGTTTTACGCCAGGCATAGGCTAGCAGAATTCCTAAAACTGGGAAGACGAGCGCTGCCAGCAATGCAAATAACCGCTGTGCTAAAAGCGTGAAGCCAGGCATAACAAAAACGACACCCCCAGCCCCGATGATCCCTAAGCCCAATAGAATAGCGACCAATCGATCGGCGCGTGGGAATAAGTAAAGGAAAAGGAAGAGGGCCGCAGCACCAATTCCAACGATGATAAAAAATAGCGAAATCTTACTCAAACTGGCGCGAATTGGTAAGGCATTTACCTGCCCGAGTTGATAGCCTTGGTCTGTTAAACGCTGACTGAGATTACTCAAATATTGGTCATTGACAGCGAGAGACCGATTAAAAAGCCTTACATACAGCACACGCACACTGCGATCATTAACGGCTAACAAGAAGCGCTCAACTGCCGATTCAATTTGATAGTCAATGTCCACGGTATTCCCTGCAATGTCATAGCGACCCTGCCACTCATGCTGACTGATACTGTGCACCCGCGCCAAATGATAATCTAACAGCTGGGCCAAGTGCGTATCGCCACTAATAACAGCCATCTCTACGTGGCCGTATAGCGGCTTGGTATCGGCTTGTTGCTGGAGATTCGCTGCTGTTACAGCCATAAGATCTGTGCTATTTCCTACTGATGATCCTAAAACACCATCCATACCAGCAAAGATGATGAGTGACCCCTGCAATTGGTCACGCATATAATCAAAATAATCATTTAATGCTGCTTCTGAAACATAGGCGGCATTGATTGGCCGGGGCACAATAGAAAACCCGCCTTGCTGCAGCTGGGCGACAACTGCAGGATCAAATCCCAAGCCATTAATGACATACATCGGACCATTGACCAGTTCAATCACCATTTGATGTTCACCGACTGGCCAGCTATTCACTCGTTCTTCGCCATATTTCCGTGATGCAGCCGCCACAAGCTCAAGTCCGCGCGTCTGGGAATCCACATAGAGATAGACATAATCCGGGTTGATTTCGTGGTCTCCTACTGCTTCAAGCCAAGGATCATCTGGAGATCCCACTAACTGAAGGTCCAGAAGATCATCCCCCAAATAGGCAGTAACCCCCACCTCAGTATTAAAAAATCCGTCTACCACATTGTTCTGCACGCTGATAGCGAGTTCAGTTAAGGCGACATCCTTGATGCCATATGTCCGAGCCATATTTAACACATCATCCGTGGACTTTCCTAAATTTCTTGCCCAGTCGGTCACATCTTGGTAGTCTAGCACGAGCATCACTTGTTGGTTTTTATCTTGAGCAGCTAGGTCACTCTGGCTAATGACCAAAGCAAATAGGAGCCCTACCATAACACAAGACACTAGGACCTTTTGTATAGTTGACATTTCTCTCTCCCGTTATCTACTACTTCAAAGATGAACTAGCTGTAATAATGATTTGGCCCTTGCTTACTTGAGCGCTGTCAATAAAAATAGGTGGTGACGTTTTATCAAATGGGATACTCAAACTATATATTTCAGTTAAATCCGCCGCCAAACCCGCTTCCATAACAGATTCAATATCCACGTTTAAGTCGTAGGCCTCAAGGTAGAGGGCTTCCCATTGATCGACACTCAATTTGACTTTGAACTCAACCGGAACATCTATACCAGAAGGGCTTGCTGCGACACCAGATACCTGAAGAGAATCCCCTACAGCTACCACATCCATCCCCCAAATACTGGGGTAGAAAGCTTCCAACAGCTTGGAAAAATCAGCCACAGTAACAACCCATCTCATCTTAATGATCGGATTCTTCTTCATCACAATCGTTTTCGATGTCAGATATTTCATCACATCTAATTGGCCTTCTCCTGCATCAAAATCATATTCTGAAACCAGCAAATTGCCAATTACTAAGTCTTTACCGGTAATATGGAAGGATTTGAAACGTCCCTGTACGACTTGGATCGTCGTTGTATCTAGTGTGACACGATCGGGTTCCGCAGCATTAATAAATCCATCAATATTATTAGCTAATACCATTTCCGCTGCTAGCGGTGGCGCAAACCACAATAATAATAACACAGCGATGACTGCTCCTATCAGCCATACATTCTGATGCCTGCTCTCAAACTTAATTTGATTTTCTTCCTCTTGCATATTTGAATTCTGCTCACTACTCATCGGTCTTTGCCTCCTATATCTTTTTTAGTTTTAGCCACTTCAAGTAACCTGCAATAAATTGATCGATATCACCATTCATCACCGCATCAATATTGCCTGTCTCGACCTCGGTTCGGTGATCCTTAATCATCAAATAGGGGTGAAAAACATAAGAGCGAATTTGGTTTCCCCAGGCAATATCCTGCACATTACCGCGCATTTCTGCCAAAGCTGTAGCCTGTTCCTGCAATTGTCGCTCATATAACTTAGACCGCAACAACCTCATTGCTGTCTCTTTATTGGAATGCTGTGATCGTTCGTTCTGACACTGTACAACAATCCCAGTGGGCAGATGGGTAATGCGCACGGCCGATTCTGTCTTATTGACGTGTTGCCCACCGGCCCCACTTGCACGATAGGTGTCAATACGCAAATCATCACTATTAATCTCTATTGTGACATCATCATCAATCTCAGGCAATACCTCAATAGATGCAAAAGAGGTGTGACGTCTGCCTGATGAATCGAATGGCGACAATCGCACCAAACGATGGACACCACTTTCAGACTTCAAACGCCCGTAAGCATGTTCGCCACTGACCAAGAAGGTCGCATCTTTGATGCCTGCCTCAGTGTCTGCCTGATAATCCCACATCTCTACATTAAAGCCATGGGCTTCACACCAGCGCAAATACATACGCAAGAGCATTTCTGCCCAATCCTGTGATTCTGTACCGCCCGCACCAGGGTGCACGCTGACTATGGCATTATGTTCATCATAAGGTTCATCAAAAAGGACTAATAATTCGGCTTCTTGAAGACGTTCATCAATCGTTTTAACTAACCCCTCTAGCTCTTGGGTCAAGTCCTCATCCTTTTCGTCCTGCAGCAGATTACATAATTCGAATGCTTCCTCCAGTGCTTGTGTGATGCTCTTGTAAAAATCCAAGGCGCTCTTAACAGTACTTAAGCCACGCATTATCTTACGCGCCCGCTCCTGGTCTTGCCAAAAATCCACTGAATTCATCGCTTCTTCATACGTTGCTTTACGCTCTAGGAGTGATGGCAAGTCAAAGTAACTCACCAATTTCTTGAAGTTTTGCCTCTAATGTGTGGAGATCGCGCTCCACCTGTGCCAATTCGAACAACCTCTTCACCTCACTTATCACACGAATAAAATCGTTTATGAATAACGCTTTTAATATCAACTACCGCCCACAGCATTTTTTATATTTCAGACCACTACCACACGGACAGGGATCATTACGCCCAATTTTATTGCTGCGCTTGGGCTTCTGCGGACCAGGCGCTGGACGATTGACAACCTGCTTCCGCTCGGTATCACGTTCCTGTTTCTTCAATTGCACATGGAAGAGATCACGGACCGTGTCTTGCTTAATTTCGGAAATTAGATTCTGGAACATCACGTAGCATTCACTTTGATATTCTAGGATTGGATCTTTCCCGCCATAGGCTCTTAAGGATATACCCTGTCTCAACCGCGTAACGGCATCAATATGATCCATCCATTTGCGATCGACGACACGCAACATAATATACCGTTCAATATCGTGCAGAACAGGAGTCGTAAACTCTTGCTCCCTTTGTTGATATATTTGCTGAAGATGATCTTGAATATCGAGCACCACATCACGTTGAAGCATATCCTGCCATTTCTCTGTATTGTCAGGGAAATCTGGATAATAGACGCGCAGGGCACGTACCATCCCCTCAAAATCACTCTCTGTAGCAGTGTTTAGTCCTTGCGTGTAGGCATTGACAATCTCTTGGGCAATATCCGCAAGCATGCTTGAAACTTGTTCTGCGAGATCCTGATTGTCTAGTACACGACGACGCTCCTGGTAAATTACCTCGCGCTGCTTATTCATGACATCATCATATTCTAAAACTCGTTTACGCATCGCATAGTTGCGGCCTTCAACTCGCTCTTGAGCACGTTCAATCATGCGATCGACGAGTTTATGCTCGATGGCAAAGTCATCATCAAAACCACCGCGTTCAATTAAATTCTCAACCATATCGGTGGCGAAAAGACGCATTAAATCATCTTCAAATGAAAGATAAAACTGGGAAGATCCTGGGTCACCCTGACGACCTGATCGGCCGCGCAACTGATTGTCAATACGGCGGGAGTCATGGCGTTCCGTGCCAATAACCCGCAATCCGCCCACTTCTATGACACCCTCACCGAGTTTGATATCCGTACCGCGACCAGCCATATTCGTAGCAATCGTAACCATGCCAAACTGACCGGCATTCATGACAATTTCCGCTTCCTGTTCATGGTGTTTCGCATTTAATACGTTATGCTTAATCCGCTTTTTCTTGAGCATGCCACTCAGCATTTCGGATTTATCAATTGAAACTGTACCTACTAAAACGGGTTGTCCAATCTCGTGACATCGGATAATGTCTTCAACCACAGCCCGCAATTTAGCGTCTGCTCGGCGGTAAACTTGATCTGGCATATCATCACGGATCATCGGCTTATTTGTGGGAATTACGAGAACATCCATGCCGTATATATTTGAGAATTCTTCTTCTTCAGTTTTGGCTGTACCCGTCATGCCAGCTAGCTTTTTATACATTCGGAAGTAATTCTGAAATGTAATCGTCGCCAAAGTGCGATCTTCTTTAGCCACCTTGACGTTCTCTTTTGCTTCAATCGCCTGATGTAGTCCATCACTATAGCGCCGACCGTTCATTAACCGCCCTGTAAATGTGTCGACGATAATAACTTCATTATTGCTGACAATATAATCACGATCACGCAGCTTTAACTCTTTAGCATGTAGGGCATTACTGAGTTTGTGATTAAGTTCCATATTTTCTTGGTCATAAAGATTTTCAATCTTTAGTTTGCTTTCAGCAAGCGTGACGCCGATGTCGGTTAGCGTGACAGACCGGGCCTTCTCATCAACTTCATAATCCTGATCCTTCTTTAAAGATCTGGCCAGTTCTGAAAAACGGCGGTATTCTGAAACAGGAGCCTCCTGGGGCCCTGAAATGATTAACGGTGTTCGCGCTTCATCAATTAAGATACTATCGACTTCATCAATGATGGCATAGTTCAAGGGACGCTGCACGATATTACCCGTACTCAACGCCATATTATCGCGTAGATAATCGAAACCAAACTCATTATTCGTACCATATGTAATATCCGCATTGTAAGAGATCAATCGCTCTGCAGGCTGCATACCACTAATGATTAGACCTACGTCTAATCCGAGGAAACGATAAATCGCACCCATCCATTCACTATCACGTTCTGCTAAATAATCATTGACAGTTACAACGTGTACACCTTTTCCCGCTAAAGCGTTGAGATAGGCTGGCATTGTTGCCGCAAGCGTTTTACCTTCACCTGTGCGCATCTCAGTGATACGCCCTTGATGAAGCGCGATACCCCCTAAAACCTGAACATCATAAGGCCGCATGCCTAATTGACGCCAAGCAACTTCCCGTACAACTGCAAATGCTTCAGGTAAAATATCCTCTAAAGAATTTCCTTGACTTAAAAGCGCCTTGAAATAAGGTGTTTTAGCTTGTAAAGCTTGATCATCAAGTGCCGCAACCTCTGCCGCAAACGTATTCACCTGATCGACTGTTTTCTGTAATTTTTTAAGTTCCCGACCATTAAAGTCAAGCACTCTACTAATAAAGCCTCTCATAATATCACCCTGATTCTATTTTGTGTAAAAGCGAAGTTCCCAGCCTTGGCTTTCAAGTTTCTGTATCTCGTCAACATGATCTGTAATGTGCATATACCAACATTCTTCTGGGACTAGATCATCAGCTGGATTAATAAATGTAAAGGCATGGTGAGCTTCGGTTGCTTTACGCGTTACGGCGTAGACCGTTGCAGTTGCAGACAATTTAGCCCGCAATTGGGCAACTGAGCAACCGATCAGATCTCGAGGTGGATAAATACAATACACTTTATTGGGACTATAGCGCTCATGGCGCTCATACATAAGGGTATCAATTAAAGACCACATTCCTCCAGCTACCATTGAATGCCCTCCAACGACAATTGGTAAGGGCGCATCCTTTACCGCTTGGGTAAACTCACGGGCCCATTCGTTCTCAATTTTCTCAGGTATAAGCAAATCCGCATAAAACCGGTCGTTATCGGAAAGATGCAATTTCTTGTGAGCAAATAACACCCGACTGTCAATAAACGCAACATGGACTAATTTACTTAAATAATTAAAGAATTCGCGCGGCCCCATCATGTCCATTAGGTGCCCAAAAAGAGATTCGACTAAATTATTTTGTTCTCTACCCAAAGACTTCATACCACGCTCTTCTGAATACACCCGCAATCGGCAACGCACATAGGTGTTTACTTGGGTGATTACCGGAGATCCCACTCGTCCACTCATTAGAACATCTGCATAGGGAAGTGCTAAGTAATTCTTAGCATGTAATAGGTGAGAAACATTATAATTAAGCATCTCAAAAGCTTGGCGTGTATGTTCCCCTATTTCGGGATTAATTGAGAGCACTAACATATCGGTTGGGGTGTCAATATCAAAGTGAATACCAGTAGAATGTGGCATCAGCACTTTATGAAGCCCAACATCACGTAACATATTGGCTAATGGATTATCGGCAGTTGGCAACTCTGGTAAAAGATTGATCGCTTGAGCCGGCGCAAATACGACTAAATCTGCAGATTGTACATTATTGGTCATTACGATTTTGGGATTTGCAATAACTTCACGGCAGAACTCACCTATTTCGGTGATATTCAATAATGGGCCCGCTGCTCCGCCGATATAAAAGACCGCATCAAGATTATATTTGTTGATGATGTCCTGTAGCCGTCTGCCAAAATGGTATTCACCTTGATCAAAGTCTACAACGACCTCTGAACTGACACTATCGCGCAACTCAGGATAATTTGTTACTAATATTATCTGATCAATTTCAGGGACTTGAAGAAAGCGGTTAATATTATCCTTAACCATAGCCCGTCGCAGTATGACCATATCTTGCTCAATTTGACTAACCGGATTCCCGCCTTCAAATATTACGGCCGTTACCTTATCAAAACTCATATTAAGACCACCTTATCAATTATCCTATCTTTAATTGTACCATAAATACGAACCGAACGGCTATTGTAAACATTGCTTACCTAGCTTACCGAAACAGAAATAAGTGACCCGCCCTTACTCGCATCGTATGATCGTGCCCCCATCGGATTGTGCCATTTCCTGCTCGTTTATAACACTGAACCTAATCAGTAAAAAGAGGCAGTCAAAAGACTGCCTCTCAAAAATATTAGAAAGTTATGACGATTCGTTTAATATGGCTCAATTAGTCCGTAATTCCCGTCATTACGCTTATAAACAACTGCAACGTCCTCGGAAAGCCCATCACGGAAAACAAAGAAATTATGTCCCAATAACTCCATCTGTAAAACGGCTTCCTCAGGACTCATCGGTTTCACTGAGAATCTCTTTGTACGAACAATCTTCGGGCCCTCTTCCATTACAGCCTCTTCTTCAGCGAAAAACAGGGGTTCATTGCCTTGCTCACGCATTTTTCTATTGATGCGTGTCTTATATTTGTGAATCTGACGCTCTAATTTATCAACGGCAGCATCTATTGAAGCATACATGTCCGTCGTCATATCTTCACTGCGTAAAATTAAACCACCAAGGAATAACGTAATTTCTACCGTATGCAACTCTCTTTGAACGCCTAAAGTGACGTTGGCTTCAATCGGACCCCCAGATTGAAAATACTTATCTAGCTTCCCTAGCTTCTTCTCAAGAGCGCTTTTTAAGGCATCTGTAACCTCCATGTGTCTACCTGTAACATGCATTTTCATGATAACAGCTCCTTTTTAAGTAATATCTATGCTACTACTTACCCGATATTAACCCAACTTAAACAAAGTCAGGAAAAAAATCGAATAAACTCCACCGTGCTTGACGATAATACTTTTCAACTTCGCGTTTGTGTTTGATCAACAAACGGGTGTTCCAATAACCATTCAATTTTAAGTTAGCCAAAATCGCACTGCTCTGATCATCAACACCAATCATAAATCCCAACTTCTCTTGAATATTCTTCATTAAAATCTCTATTGTGGCTATCTCCCCTTCCGTTAAAAACTCCCGCATACTATGCTGGTTAAAACGTTGATCAGGAAAACCTTTTGCTTCGTTTAGAATCACAAAGCGATGGGCAGCAATTTGTTCGAGAAACACATGCTGATGCGATGTTAGCTTATAAGCCAATTGCTTATTCTGCTCATTAATGATACTAATGATCTCTAGACTATCTTTAATTAGTGCTGCATAGAGTGCGTCAATTTTTAAAAGGTGTTCCTCTATCTTGTGCACGACTGCCATTACAGCCTGATTGTCAGCGCTCATTACCGATTACTCCTATTCAACATAGTAGTGGCGACAGTTAAAATAATCACTTGCTGTGCCCCCCCTGCCAACAAAACCTTACTACATTCATCAGCGGTACTCCCCGTAGTAAAAACATCATCAACAAGTAAAATTTTCATTCCTGAAATTTTCTTCTTTAATCGGCGATCCAAATAAAATTGATTGCGTATCGTTTGGGAACGCTCAATATTGCTGTGCCCAGCCTGAGCAACCCCCCGATGCCGCAATAGAGCTCTGACAATTTTCTGACCAGAAGCCTTTGCTAATACGCTGCTGAGAATGGCCGTCTGGTTAAAGCCTCGTTTGACCATCTTACGAGCATGGAGCGGTACAGGCACAATTAAATCGGTCTCAAGCGCTTGTAAAAAGGGCATCTCTGCAATCATTCTGGACATTAACAGCCGTCCAAAAACAATTTTCTTTTGATACTTGAATTGCTGAATAATCGCCTGTAGCTCTCCATCATATAGTCCCCAACTATACACGGCCTGAAAGTGATAATGCCGGCCCTGACACTGCAAACAGCGGGCAGAATCCCCTAATGGTCGTCCACAGTTCACACATTTTGGTTCGTAGACACGTTTAACCTTTTTCCAACACGCTTCACAGATATAGGCCTCATCTGGCAGCAAATACTCATGACATAATGTGCATATTAATGGTTCAGAGATCAACACCCCAATCAAGGGCTTAAAACACTTAAGTAGGGTCAATTAATTCTGTAACGCCAATCTGAAAGAGCTGGTGATTCACATAGGTATTAAATACGCGGCTAGCTGGTTGTTGCTCCTGCCACCGTTTCTCAAGTTTTTGCAATAGGCTTTCATTCGCTAAGTAGCTGTTGCGTGATTCATCTAAAGTCACCCATTTAAACTGTACTTGATCACCAGGTCGCAACTGTGCCAATGCAGGCAAGTCACTAAGAATCACCTTGGCAATTTTGGGGTAACCACCTGTAGGTTGCCGATCCGCCATCATGACAATAGGTTGACCGCCTCGCGTAATTTGCATCGATCCAAAAGCAATTCCGTCTGAAATCAATGGGGTACTATTATCCGGCTTTAAAGAGGGTCCGTCAAAGCGCATGCCCATTCGATCACTCTGATTGCTGAGTGTATAGGAGGTCGTAACCAGTCGGTTGCGCGTTTCACTAGAAAAATAATCAATTTGGGGGCCATCTACGACTCGAATAACCGCCTGCTCATGCGGTGCCTTAATCCGTAAATCACTCTCCGAGTCAATTTGTAGTGCCCGGAAGGGTCTTGCATTTGTGACTAGCGGTAGCACATCATTTGCCTTCAGACGATGATCCATCTCCCCAAATTGCACGGCCAAATACGTTGAGCGACTGCCGAGTACCACAGGCACATCGATTCCGCCGCTAACCGCAACATATAAGCGTGCTCCATGTGTGATGCGCGTGAGATCAAGAACATCTCCATCATTGATGAATAGGGTGGTGTACATCGGAACACGATAGCCGTTCAATTTTGCTTCAGTCACTGCTCCGGCCAAAGCAATTGAGGTTGCCTGCGTAAATTCAATTACAGGACCACTCCATGTGCATTCTAAAACGGCTGCATCTCGGGGGTTGCCGACTAAAATATTGGCTACGGCTAAAGACAGACGATCCATTGCCCCACACCCAGGAACCCCTAAATGTTGGAGGTGCGAACGTCCGCGATCCTGAACGGTTGTTAACAATCCAGCAGATTTAATCCGCAACCTACACATA
Source organism: uncultured Clostridiaceae bacterium (assembly GCA_964625175.1). Classification (GTDB taxonomy): domain Bacteria; phylum Bacillota; class UBA994; order PWPR01; family PWPR01; genus CAZVAO01. Next base: position 16,626 of record CAZVAO010000009.1, on the reverse strand, counting down.
GTGATCACCACCCATCGTCACACGTACCTGATACGTCCCCGCATCAATTTGGGCCTTAATTTTATCATATTGGGCTTGATCGACACTATGGAAACGCACCGTATCACCTGCTCTAAATAATACAGGGTCTGCTAATTTAGGATTGAAAAGCGGAACGGGTGTGTGGCCAATTAAACGCCATCCCCCAGGGCTATCGTTTGAGTAAACCCCCGTCTGTTCCCCACCTATGGCAACGGATCCTGCCGGGACCTTGGTGCGGGGTATTTCAAGACGCGGCATGCTAATCCGCTTGTCTAAACCGCCCATATAGGGATAGCCAGGGTTAAATCCGAGCATGTAAACACGATAAACACCCTGTTCGTGAATCTCAATAACCTCTGTCGGGGTTAACCCATTGTATTGAGCAACATCCGCCAAGTCTGGTCCATGATCCCCGCCATAAAGTACAGGAATCTCTAATTGACGATCTGCAACAGCGATGATTTCACTATCATAGCTACGGATTAAATCTTCTATTTTTCTGGTTAGTTCCGCAGCGGTGTAAGTTAATGGGTCAAACTGGATCAGCAATGAGCGATAGGTCGGAATAATACCCTCAATCCCTACCCATTCACAAGCCATCAATTGCTGGGCTAGACGACTTACCGCTGTATTCACTACGGGGTCAATTATATTTTCATATTCCACCAGTAGATGATCAATACCAACTGGAATAATTCGATCTGGATTCATCCTGCCACCTCTTCATTCATGTCTACTGCTTTAATTCTATCTTAAGATTCTATTTCCTTCTCAAAGCAGTGAAAAGCCAAACATACTATTCAATAAGCACCTCAAGTAGCGGACTTTCTGACCTCAACAACGAGTAAATAACCATATTGGTCATGTGGCCTCTATAAAAATAGGCTTGGCGCAGAATCCCTTCTTGCTGAAAACCACTCTTCTCAGCTAAATGCCTACTCGCAAGGTTATCTTCTGCAGTACGAATTTTCAGACGTGTAATCTCAGGATGGCAGTTAAATAAATAAGACGAGAATAAGGGTAAAGCCTCACTTCCATACCCGCTTCCTCTGGCTGAAGCGGTCACAATTCGATAGCCAATTTCGAGCTCAAAATCATCAGATTTATGAAAGCTAAAAGCCCCTATAATCGTATCGGATATATCCACTAAAGCCATCAGACCACGTTCCTTTGTCCAAAGTCCACTCTTGCGAAAATCTTGTATGCGAGCGTCCACAGACACGATCTCTGTATGATCTGTAATGGCCCGCTCATTAATCTGATTATATGATTCATAATAACTTGCCACTTCGGCTTCATCTTTAAATAATTGGAGCTTAATTCTTTTGCCTTTTATCATTTTCATTCCTCTTATCACGCATTATGGATTGTTAATTGAAATAAAGATATCACAAAATCCATAATTTGGCAAATAATAGATCCATCTTGAATATTTCTTACTTAAATACTAATCATTTTGTGCTACGAAATCAACATCCCCAATCATTTTAATTCGTCAATATTTTTCGACGAATGCAAGCCTTTTATCGCAAAAAAAAGAACCTCCAATCGAATGAAGGTTCCTCGCATCTATGATCTAACGCCTGTTAAATCTACAACGAACAATTTATAAGCGAAAATCTCCTTGATGTGCCGTCTCCAGAAAGCGCTTAAGAAGCTGAATCGAAGCGGCTAAATCTGATTTACTAGCAGACTCAACGACACTGTGTACATAGCGGGTCGGCAGGGAAATGGTGATGACTGGGCAACCAGCCTGTGCTTTCTCCATTGCACCGGCATCAGTGCCTCCCCGCGGTAGAATCTCCATCTGGTGGGCTATATCTTCCCGCTCCGCCAATTCGCGCATGAAGTTTACCAATTTATAATTTGAACTGGATGCTGAGTCCCTTATCTTTATCGCCGTTCCCTTACCCAAACCTGTAATATGAGAATGGGCAGCCGCTCCAGGAATATCGCCAGCAATCGTCACATCTAAGGCAACACCTACATCGGGAACCACCGCATAGGAACTAGCAATAGCTCCTCTGAGTCCCTGTTCCTCCTGCACAGTGGCAACCGCATAGATATCGGCTTCATGCTCCCCAATATGCCGTAATGCTTCGAGCATGATATAAATCCCAGCACGGTCATCTAAAGCTTTACTCGTAATATTATTGCCAACCTCAACAAAATCGCGATCCATCGTGACAAAGTCGCCAACTCGAACGAGTTTCTCAACTTCGGCTTTACTGCGTCCAATATCGATGAAGAATTCATCAACTGTGGGAATTTTCGTAGGAGCACCAGTCTGGAGATGCTTTGGCTTAATGCCTGGCATCAAGATACCTTGAAGGGCTTCCCGCCCGTGCACCATAACTCTTTGCGCAACCAGATTGCGCGGGTCAAACCCACCGACAGGCTGAATGCGTAAAAATCCTTTGTCATCAATATAGGTGACAAGGAAACCAATCTCATCCATGTGGCCCGCTATCATTACTTTCTTCTGACCCTTACCGCGTTTCAAACCAATCACATTACCCAACAAATCAACATGTAGCTCATCGACCAATGGCTGCATCTCAGCAATAACTAGGGCGCGCACCTGCTCTTCTCGCCCGGCAATCCCAGGTGTTTCACAAAGTTTCTTCAATAATTCTAATGACATAGCTCTTCTCCTTCTGATAAAATAAATGCCAGCTTAAGCTGGCGTTTCAGATGATTAAAAACCCTTACCCTCAATATCATCAATAACCCAATCACTTGTCCCAGCTGGGTCAATAAACTGTTCTCTGCGCAAAACCGTAAAAACGTAATACTCCTGATTCTTAAGGGTTAAATGAACCAACATGCGTTTCGGAGTATCCGTAACTTCTGCCTGTACTCTAACGATATTGTTGGGATGCCACTGCATTAACAATAATATTTTAGGAGACCGCAAAAAGTTCTTGCTTAAATAGGGTCGAACAGCCTCAAACTTCTGATTTTTTTCATATTTTTGACAAGCTCGGTGAATCCCTTTGACCGGTTGCTCTGGCGTTGTGTTCGATGAAAATGTCACAAATCCTGTTGCCAAAACAAGTAATATTAAGACTGGATATAAGCCAATCGCCTTTGAATACTCAATCGTGGATGTATCAATTCGTGTTAAAGAATTAAAGACACTCACACTAAACGCAATCAGTACAATTACTAAAAAGAACACAATTCCAGTGCTTCTTCTTGTCACATTCTCACTCCCCTTCTCCTGAGACATTCAACCCCACGACTAAAATCTAACTTATTCTTTGTCTAGCGTTAATTAGCGTAGGGCTGCCTAATCGTTATTCTATTTAATCCGTATTGTGATGCAAAGACGTGAGTTTTAAGATCTTTTTAGCACGACGACGCACAAGCCAATTTTTATCATTCACTAATTGCTCGGCCACTCCCAATGTTTCATCAGGGAAAAGTTGCTTATATACTTCTAAAGCCGCTATTCGTGTTTTGGGATTGTCATCATTAAGCGCATTATCAAATATGGGCTTACACTCAACGCCATACTTATTCGCAATATAGCGAATCATGCGAGGCCGAGCGTGAAAATCTGTATTGGTGATTGTTTTTACAGCCCATAATAATTTTTCACTCATCTTGCTAACCTCGCTTTATCGATTATTATTCGCTATCTATAAGGAAATCCCTGCTGGCAATTCAAATTGGAGCGCTGTTAATTAATTATTCTTATACGTTGTATTGTACCTAAAAGTCTTGCTCATTACAAACAATCTCTTTTCGGCAAACCCTCTTTATAATTGATAACTATTAACGATTTCTCCGTAATACAGCACATGGTAGTCTCCGGTGCGATAGAAACGCTGTTGCAGTTCAGCATCAAGCATGCCTGGCTCCATAACTTGTTGATAGACGACTTTGCATTCAAAATGATCCTGGGCCTCACCGATAATGGGAGTCGTGATGCTCTCACCTGCTACAGCTGTCAGATTACATTCTGCAAATTTATCAACGTCGCGGCCAGATTTGGTTCCAGCAAAGCGCAAAATATCGCGCATTTCCCCAGTTGCAGGGACACTTACTGTAAATTCTCCTGCAAGCTCTAGCATGGGATAGGTATGGCGGGAGTAGCGAACCGCAACCATCATAATCGGCTTATTCCAGATGACCCCGATTGTACCCCACCCAATGGTCATTGTATTCGTTTCTAAGCCATTCGTGACGGTCAGTAGTGCGCCACCATTCCTTAATTGGTCAATAAAATGCGGGGCTAGTGTTTCGAAATTATGCATAATAAACTCCTTTCAGCGCGAATGCGCTATCTTAATAACTATAATCATGCTTCTGATTATAAAACAGTTTGGTTACTTCGTTGCGACAGAAGATCCTTATAAGTAAAAGATCCCTGAAGCGATTTTTGTTGCGCCACCAATCATGGCAATCGAATCTTCACTATACTCAATCGTTAAGCTACCACCATCCATTATAACACGTACTTCAGGCGCTAAGCGACCCGTTAAATAGCCAACCGTAACCGTAGCACAAGAGCCCGTTCCACAGGCCAAAGTACGTCCGGCTCCACGCTCCCAAGTCGCTTGTTTAACTGTGTTTTTATCGACGATTTCAACAAAATTTACATTTATTTTTGCTGGGAAAAGCGGGTGGTTCTCGATTAAGGGCCCGTAGAAGAGTACGTCTTCTTCTTTGAGTTGATTAACAAAAATGACCGCATGAGGGGTTGTCATAAAAACGGCTGATAATTCAATCCGCGCATCCCCTATTTGGAGAATCTGCTCCATATATGTATCCCTTGGACTCATAACGGGGATATCCTCAACCGCCAGTGAAGCGGCTTGCAAATTGGCTCGATAATTGCCATCAGGCAGATAGGTGATTAAGACGTCACCACCTTTTGTTTGTAAGTTGAATTGATTGGCTTGCAACAGCCCTTCTTCTCGTGCAAAAAGTGCCGCACAGCGACTTGCGTTGCCACACATTGGCGCGATGCTGCCATCTGCATTATAGAAGTCCATGCGCAAATCCTCTTCTATCGAGATAACAGCCATACCATCTGCACCGATACCAAAATGGCGATTACAAACCTGAATAGCGAGCTTGGCGGGGTCTAATGCTCGAATGTCATCTTTATGAAAAAAGATGAAGTCATTACCTAACCCTTGGAATTTTTTGAAAGGCAAACAACGGATTGGCATTTCACTCATAACGATTCTTCCTCCCTTTCTGCAGGGTCAACAAGGTCTTTTTGATAGGCAAAAGGCGCATTCTGTGGCAAAAACAACTGTTCATAAGGTAAGTAATGATTGTCCTTAAGTTCTCTAAGGAACTTGCTGTGATTCTGAATAACTAAAATCCGATCATTGATCCTGCTGATTATGTATTTTTCATAGCGCGGATTGCGCTCTAATTGTTGTGCGAGTTCGGCCGTTCGACAACATAACAAGGTGGCTTCCATAAAGAATAATTGACCAAATTGACTAAACCAATCCGAGATTGCTTGATTGACATTCAGCGGAAGATCGCCGTGGTTCACTTCGTTCAGAAATGCCATGACACGATCCCTCGTTTGGCCTTTCATGTGCGCTTGATACAAGCTGCTCTTAGATAGGCGAAACCGATACATTTCACGCCCACCCTCATCATCGGCAAGTTGAGCAAGCAGTCCAATAATTTCAGGTTGAACATGCGTTGAAACCAAAATTTCAAAATTGGGTTGGATGATGACTTGATCCTCCTGCATAAATTCAGCCTCAGGATCGGTAATAAACGCCATTATCTGCTTGTTGGCAGCAAGAAGAAGTTTGTCTTGATGTCTGCCACGTCGCAATAGCCCAAGATAAACCATTTCCTCGATGGTTGCCTTAAACCAGTCCGGTTCGTCATACACCTGGGGAATCCGTCCCAAATTCTCCTCATACCAATGGCGCAATATAGCCTGATCGTAGTAATCCTGGCTTGCGGCATTTCGGAAGAAGGAAGTTAACAAACAAGCACCAATATGAGACTCTGTGGGTCGATGATGCACCGTTCGCCAAAACTGAAAAATATCCCGCCACATCTCCGCTCCAGACAGTTTAAGCCACGCCTGGCCCGCCTCGCTAATCTGCCATTGATCGTTTACAGTATGGACAAGAGCACGATTCGTGACAAACTTGACAATGAAACTGAGCCGACTCTCTCTGACAAATTGCGGTTGATTAAAATCCAGTCCAAACATCTGATCAAACGCAGCCAGACTCTTTTTATAAATCTGCCCCGCCTTAGTTAATTGTAGACCCCGCGCAGCAATGAAAGCTAGAAAACGCACGATATCACCGATGACTTGAGCCCCGCCCGTGTGCATCGATAGGTCTTTGGCAAAATGGATTGCCAGTTTATTGTTTTCTAAACGGAAAAACGCCTGCATAAGCAAGTACATTTCTTCAAAAAGAAAGCCCTCTTGCTCACGATTGACAAAATACAGGCCTGTTTCATTCAAGTCTGCCATCTGCTCTGGTGTTGCTCCTAAAATATACAGCCCATAATAATCCCAATACCGCGTGTTAAATAATAAATCACAACTTTGACAAAGAAAAACACCTCGGATAATGCGCTTATGGTTTGCCGCCAACCCTTTGTAAAAATTGGTTAGATATTCCCTGTTGCTCAGTTTATGATAAAGCCCCTGATAGAGCTGATTGCCAGCAAACTCCAAATGCTGTAAACCATGAAAGCGTGCCATCTGACGCCATTTTGTCATGCCAGCAAGTTGTAAGGTTTTATTCAAATCCACGAGTCTGTCCTCCCATCTCTAGGAGCAAGTCCAATTCAACAGCATTCACAATATAATATCGGTAGCCCTGTTCCGTCAAGAAAAGCTGGCGGTTTAACGCATATTCTTGTTCACTGGAGTCACGACTGACAAGCGTATAAAAAGATGCCTGCAGCTGATTCTTAGATGGTCGTAAAAGTCGCCCTAAACGCTGAGCCTCTTCCTGCCGTGACCCATAAGTTCCCGAAACTTGAATTCCAACGGACGCCTCGGGTAAATCGATTGCAAAATTAGCGACTTTTGAAACAACTAAAATACTTATTCTACCTTCCTGGAATTGTTGATAATAGTCAGTGCGGATGCTGTTTGGCGTGCTCCCGGTGATTAAAGGTACATCCAGCTCAAGTGCGATTTCCTTCAGTTGCCGAATATACTGACCAATAATTAAAATCTGCTCCTTTTGATGTTTCACCAGGAGTTTCTTGATTATGTCAATTTTCGCGGGATTCTCGGATGCTAGCCGGTAGCGGGCGCGCTTAGTGGCTATGGCATATTGGAAACGCAACTCCTCTTCCATCGGAACCCGAACTTCATAGCAGGAAGCTGGGGCAATCCAACCTTGCCGTTCTAAATCGTGCCATGGGACATCGTAACGTTTAGGCCCGATTAAGCTAAACACATCATCCTCACGGCCATCCTCGCGCACCAGCGTCGCAGTTAAACCCAGACGCCTTAAAGATTGCAACTCTGTCGTAGCGCGGAACACAGGGGCGGGTAGTAGGTGTACTTCGTCGTAGATAATCAGTCCCCAATTGTGCTGTTTAAAAATTTCCATATGTTTAAACGCACTCTGCGTGCTTTTGCGCCAAGTTAACATCTGATATGTTGTGATGGTAACGGGTTTTATTTCTTTGCTTTCACCCGTATATTCCCCGATCATATCCTCAGTTAGTTCTGTTTTATCTAATAATTCAGAGCGCCATTGCCTTACAGCCACAATACTCGTCGTGATAATCACTGTATAAGAAGCAACCGCCTGCATGACACCCATCCCGACCACAGTTTTCCCTGCTCCACATGGCAGCACAATTACACCGTTTCCGCCCTGTGGTGTTCCGTGCAGATAGAAAGCATCAATTGCTTGTTGCTGATAGTCGCGTAAAGCGAATCCCTCACCATGAAGTGTATGCTGTCTCAGGGGAACTTGTAGTGGTTCACCAATTGCGTATCCTGCCAGGTCCTCAACAGGATAGTTGGCCTTAATCAAAGCCTGCTTGAGGCGACCACGGGCCTGTGGGTCTACCGCAAGCCTTGTATCAGAGAGGTCGTGCAGTAGGTATTGTCGAACAGCTGGTCGATTCTTAATCTCCAATAGTAGCATTTTGTCTGCAGCCTCCAAATACAAAAGGCCTTCATCATCTTGATAGAGTTTAAGCTGCCCATAGCGCGCGACCAATTCCGTAATCTCGTAGGTAATATTCTGAGGTATGGCAAACTTTGAAAACGTCTTTAATCCTTCAATCATCTTACTGGCTGTCATACCACCAGCGGCTGCATTCCATATTGAGAGTGGCGATAGGCGGTAAGAATGAATGTACTCAGGGCTCTTCACTAATTCTGCAAAACTGCTCAAAAAATCGCGTGCATGCAGAAACTGAGGGTGTTGAACCTCTAAGAGGATTGTGCGATCACTTTGCACAATCACCGGTTTTTGGGGATTGTAATCCATTGCCTTACCTCCTCACAAAATAAAACATCTTCTGTACAACATTGTACAGAAGATGTCCCTATTTACACAATACTATCGCTAACATAATACGAATTATTCTTGTTTTGCTCCACATTCAGGGCAAAATACCGTGCCTTCAGGAATTTGTGTGCCACATTGGACGCATGCTACTTCTGGTGCAGCCTCTTCTTCTGCCGCCATTTTCGTGCCACATTTAGTACAGAATTGAGAGTCTTTTTCAACTTCTGCCCCACAATTTGGACAAATATGAACGCCTTTTACTTCTAGCATCTCAGCACGTAGCTCCTCAAGGGACATGTTTATCATGTTTAAGTCAGAGAAAATCACGTTATAATCTTCACCGAATTCTTCACCATCACGGAAAGCCTCATACACTTTTTCCCCTAATTGAACGAAGAGCTTTTCCATTTTGTTTTCTTCTGCGTTAATCTTACTAGCTAGTTTAGTTTGTTCAACTAATTGACCAGATTTTTTGCCAACCTCGCGCGTTACATTACGTAAAAAATCCATAGATATACCACCTTTCGTTGCCTTTATTATACCATATTTTTTTCAGACCGACTAGACTCCAATTGCATCAAAAAACCAACTCAACACCTATTTAACCTGTAATCCAGACCAACATATCCTCAATATACGGAGCGATATATGTCCAGCTTAAAACAAATAGAACACCACTAATAATAATAAATAGGATCATAGCTCTCATAAAATTACGCAAACTCGGATTGACATTCCTACCAAAGGCACTTTTTACAATAATAAAGAGATTAACAATTGGTATTGACATCAAGATGAAAATACCGATAAACTTGAAAACCCCTACTGGCGGATAAAGATCTCCTCCACTATAACTTGCTTCTTCACGAGGTGTTTCTTTCGCCCTCTGGGGGGCTACCTCTTCTTGGCGAACGGGTGCTGGTGGCTCTGGATCTCGCTTCTTAACTTTCTCTCCACAGTTAATACAAAAAGCATCGCCGGGCTCTAGCTCATTGCCACAATTACTACAACGCATACTTTCTCCCTCCTATTCTTCATTTATTTTTTGATAAATTCCCTGAACTTCTGTATCCGTTAGCATCAACACACCAGAGCGGGTCCCTATCCATAAATTCTTCGCTTGATCAAGATAGCATTTTTTAACTTCTAGATGAGGCAAACCTTCTGTGATAATCACACTCCTCCAGGTATCAAGATCAAGTACGGCCAAGCCGTCATATTCAGAACCAACCCAGAGATATGGGCCATCTACAAACAAAGATCGTACTTTGGCCCCTGCCAACAACGGGTCGTTGGCAAGTGTTTGCTCCCATAGCCATTCAGACCCCTGATAGGTTAAAATCGACAAGCCCCCTCGGTCATACAAACCAGCACCGATATAAATTTTCTGGTTGAGCGCTACCATAGAAGTGACATCGCAGTGGGCAAGTCCTTCAGCGGTGGTAAAATACTGCCAGCCCCCAATATTGCCGTATGAGACACCCCCGTCGCGCACCGAATAGGAGGCCAACCACATCGTCCCATCAAAACTTTCCGTAATCACATTCACATTGTCCACCAAGAGTCCATCAGCACGGGTATAATGCGTCCATTGGCCGTGATCATATAAAGCAACCCCACCCCAGGTACCTACCCAGAGTCGACCGTCACTATCCTGATAGAGTGCATTGACTCGCGGATCTAATAGTGACCCATCTTGGGAAGAAAAATGCTGCCATGCCTTCCCATCAAAGCGAAAAAGCCCACTTTCACAGCCTACCCACAGGGCATTGTCCTGATCCACCAGCAGGGCCCGCACATAGGTCATGGCCAGTTCGGGAGCCATCGACTCATACGTGAATGTCTGTTGGTTAATCCGAAAAACACCATCACGCCCACCTATGATCATCTGTTCCTCAAACTCAACAATCGCCATCACATCACCGATCGCCAATATCCTCGTCGCATCGAACAAAGGCGGTTCTGCGCTAGTCTGTTCCCCCTGTGTACAACCCATCAGAGTAATCAGTAGGACCATCAGCAGGCCAATCAGCTTTTTGTTAGTATTCATCTAAGCGCCCCTTTATAAGCCTGAAACACTTGCCACCCAAAGCCACCACTTCATCATAACGATGCGTAACATATACGATACTGTGCCGTTTGGTTGCCGCAGCAGTGCGGATCAAACTTAACATCTCGAGTCGTCCCCCATCATCAAGGTTCGTTAGTGGTTCATCGAAAAACAAATATTTGGGTTGCGGAGCTAACGATCTGGCTAAGGCAACTCTCTTCGCCTGTCCCCCAGATAATTGGTGGGGATAGACTTGACTGTATTTTACCAAATCAATTTGCTCAAGTAAATCATTTACCCGATCTTGGCGGTTAGCTAAGGTTAAATGATGCAAGCCGAAGTCAATATTTTCTGCAATCGTCATATGGGGCCAGAGAGCAGGTTGTTGGAAGACATAACCGATATTGCGCTGATTCGGGCTCAGCCAGTGCTTTTGATCACTTGCCAATACGCCATCGATTTCAATCTGACCACTATCCGCCATTTCTAACCCAGCAATAATCCGTAATAAGGTCGTCTTCCCAACCCCAGATTGTCCCATGATTGCAATGATACCTAGATCAGGAATAGATAAATCTAATTGATTTAAGATTAATGTCTCTTGATAGATCTTCGTTAAAGCTCGTAGTTCAATCATTGCTGTATCTTCCTTCGCTGCAGTTGCAATATAGCTCCTAAAACAACTGCCATGACAATTATCATAATTAGTAAACATAAAGCGGCTACTTTGGCACTTGCTCCATAGTGGAGATAGTTATAGATTGTTATGGTGATCGTTGTCACACCAGGGGGTACGACTAATAAAGTTGCGCCGAGATCACCCAAACAAAGCACAAAGCTTAAAACGGCACTGATGCTAATGACGGGCGCCAAGCGCGGTATTAGGATGTGACGGATGGTAGCCTGGGAGGTATTCAACAGCAAACCGCTCTCAACCTCATGTCTGGGGATATATTGCAAACCCGCACTGATTAATGCAATTAGGATTGGGCTGAAGCGAATCACTAAAGCCCAAATAGGCAACACATAACTTGTTGAAACGGCTAATGGCAGCCACTTTTGAGCTAGGTTAATCAGTGAAATTCCAATTAAGGAAGGGGGAATGACCAAAGGAAGCAGTACCAGTAACCACCACTTCCGCCTCAGCGGTTCTTGCAGAAATAAAGCCAAAATAACCCCATTGATGACCATGAGTCCGGTTGCTACCAATGCCATTATAAAGGTTTCAAATATCTGTTTGCCATTCTCCCCAAGTACAATCGGCAGCATTTTTAAGACGTCTGCTTTGCTGAATACGCTGAGAATCGGTAGTAGCATCAGCATGAGCAAAATGGCAAAGGTAGCGAATTGAATCCACCGACTTCCCCTGCTGAAGTCTAGCTGCAAGTTGTGGGCAGGTCGATAGCTCACATTCTTAAGCGAACGCGGAATAATTCGTGACATCAGTAAGAGCAATAAAACAACAATCCCCACCAAGGGCCAAGCAATTAGCATCGCCGACACCGCACTATGACTAGCACTAAATTCCGCCATGATTTCTAATGCATAAGTATTAACAGCAAAAAGCGAGGGAATCGTGTAGTCAATCATACTAAAAACAAACAGAATCATGGCAATCGCTGCAATTCCGGGAATCAATTTAGGCAGAATCACGTTACGCCAAACGATTTTTGATGAGGCTAAGAGTTGAGCTGCCTTGATCTCCTCACTGTCAATCAGTTCCAGCAAAACTAATAACAGCCCTGTTGCCAGGGGCAGTAAATAGATGGTCTGCACCCACCAACTAATCCCCCAGCCTGTAACCGCAAGCGGACTCTGCCCTCCGAGCACTTTAACCCAATTGATTAGGATTTGCCATGCCGCAACCTGAATATAGGGGGGGATTAGAAAGCCGCTAAAAACGAGCCATCGATAATGCCCCCAGCTTTGTTTGCGCCAGAGGAATAAGGCAGCCGGTAACGCTATAACTGAGGCAGTGATACTAACGCCCCCTCCGAAGAGTAGAGTCTGAGTCAGTAGGTCTAAACGCCGACCAGAAGGCATAATCAGGGTAAGATCCCCGCCGCTGAATAGCGATCCTACCACCAATCCTAAGAGGGGGCCAACCACTAGAAATATAAGTAGATATACGAATAATTTAACGCTCTTGTGCTTAAACATCCTTACATTCATGATATCACTTGAGGAATATTGTCCGCATATCAGACAATACAGTATCCATCTGCTGATAAACGGCTGTAAAGTCCAATGCCATGCCCTTAAGATGCTCAATGGGCAGTTTGCTTTCAATTGCAACATCGCGCACTGCAACTTGGCACCAACCTATTTCTAACATGAACTTTTCTTGCTCCTTATCAACCAACCAGTCAACGAATCGCTGCCCCGCCTCTGGGTGTGGTGCACCCTGAATTAAGCCAACCGTATTGGGAATAATCAAAGTGCCGATATCATCCACACCCTGATCAGGAAAGACCACTGCCACTGGTGCACCATTTTCGATAGCACCTAAGGCATCATCGGTATCAGTAAGCCCAAAAAGCGCCTGTCCTCCCACAACTAAGTCGCGTACAACGGAGTTCCCTGATACAATTTGCACCCCACGATCCGCTATTTGTTGATAGAAGTCTTGGGCAACATCACTGCCCCACGCTTCATAAAGAGCCGCAGCTTGTGTGGCGGTTGTGCCGAAGAGTGGCTGTGCAATAGCCAACTGTTTGGCTGGATAGGCATCACTTAGGAAGTCCAATATGGATGTCGGATAATTTTCCTTATCCAGTAAGTCGGTATTAATAATCAAGCAACGGGCCCGTCCACCAAAAGCGGTCCAATGGGGATCACGATACCGCTCACTGATCGTTTCAGCAGTTGAAGGTGTGTATGCTGCGAGCACACCTTCAGACGCCAAAGTTATAGTCTGTGCGATTTCCCCATTCCAAAAAACATCCGCCAATGGCCTTTGTTTTTCTGCGATTAAACGATTCACCAATCCAGTCGTTTTAGCAGCTTCTACATCATAGACAGCTTTCACTTCTACACCTGTTTCCTCAGTAAATCGATCAAAGACGACGGAAGAAAAATTCTGATCGACAGACGTGTAAACAACAACCGCTGATGCATCCTGTTCTAAGGAACATCCTATAGTAAACATGACCAATAATAAAACTAAAGCGATTTTAATCTTCATATTATCTCTTTATAGCTCCCAGCTTAAGCATTCTTATGCCCGCATTTTGGACAAAAGACAGTGCCCTCTCGGAGCTCATACCCACATTTACGGCAAAAACGTTTAGTTGGTTTAACAGCGGCTTCAAGCACTTCACCACAGTTGCGGCAAAAGGCTGCGCCAGCTTCGATTTGGGCCCCACAGTTGCGACAGAAACGCTTCTCATTTGCAACCGTTCGGCTTCTTTTCTTAGACGGTTTCGCCTTCTTCATGGTCGCTGCTGCTGCCGTTTTTGTCTTTTGCACTGATTGTTTTACTTTCACGTATTTAACACGAATGAGTTTACGGAACAATTCACTAATCGGGATATTCCCAGGCATATATTCAATGCGAACTCGATCGCCTTTTTTTGATGGCTGCTGCAAGAGATAGCCATCTTCCAATACCATCATGTTGCGCACGGTACTGTCACCGCCATTACCATAATCAAAAACTTGTGCAAAATCCAGAATAGCTCCCGGATTAAACATCTTTAGACTCATGGCACTAAAGCCGATACTATCTTCTGTTATATCAATGAGCTCTTTGACGGCTAACGAAGTAACCACCTCGGCAAGGGCGCCACTCCGCCCAAAATAGAAACTCAGATCCTGCGCAGAAACCATATCTGTAATGGGTGAAGGCAATCGATCCCAAGCATCAAATTGCATCACATCGGTAATCGGAATCCATAACTGCTCATCTCCTAGCGCCCCATACTTCTCTGACTTTTGGGCATACAGGAGCTGCATGATACTAATCAAGAGCATTTCAGTATGATCGACAAATACTTTGAAAGGTTCAAAGCGGCTTGCCTTAGGAACCAAATCCGCCATAAACTCATTCGTAAACCAATTCTCAGCAAGATTGATATCATGGGGATAAACCAACTGATAAGCCGAGTAGGCCGGCAGGATCACCATTTGCACGGCAACCCCTTGCTTCCAACAGAAATAAACCTCACCCTCATCAACCCGTGCCTGACGGTAAAATCGCCACACCCGATCCGGATTACTGAGCACGTAAAACAGTGGCTCCAATTCGGGTGCCAACTGTAGCTTATCATCATAACGTATAATCAAACCTACTTTTTGCAATTCCTCAAGTGACGCATCGGCTATGCTGGGATCATCCACATCCGCTATCGCTGCCATGCTGCTCACAAGCAGTGGTGAATGCTCTTGGGGAGTAGATGATGCCACCATAGTCAACTGATGTAATTGGAAATGATCAAAACTAAATATAGGCATAATTTCCTCCTCCTATCTAAATATTTTCACAGATAAATCGCCAGCCTTAGAAGCCAAGCGTGCGGTGCCATCGCCAACCGCAATGGTCGTGTCCGTCACTTTCTTCCCGAGCCAACAACCAAGACGCCTAGGAGACCACTTCCAGGTATCTGGTGGCACCTTCCAAAGGTCTTCTGAATCTTGATACATCTTAGAGAAGGGGCTACCATCCGGATTATTCTGATCGGTGATCGTAACAAACTCTTTCCAAGACTCTTTAAACTCCTCTGGGTTATCAATGGCATCTTTTCCGATACCCGCAGCCTCAATAAAATTCTTCACATTTGGACCGTAATCGCCATCCTTTAGACGTTCCTCAAATACCTTTGGATCTTTGGCGAAATAGTCATAGATGGCACTGGTTGTCCCTGTGATGGTTTTAGTTGGACTAATACAGTCAGAGGCTTTACTGCCACCGAAACCAACAAAATTGACGAGCTCCATAATACCCAATGATGGCACCTTACTCCCGATCCAACTCATCAGATGCGCATTACCGAATCCTTTCGCACTCGCATCAAAGACACCATCGCCTTTGGCCCACCAGTTAAGTGCATCAAAGAAGCCAGCACCCCAAGTAAGCGTCTTATCCATAGTGTTAGCAATACCCTTAAGCTTAGCGGCTTTGGCGAGATCATCTGTAATATCACTCTTAATCAAATCACCGAGTGCAGTACCATCTAAGTTGCTATTATACAATTCGTGCAACTGCTTAAAGCCAGTCCCAAATAAATCGGCAGCCTCACCTAAAAGTCCTCCCTGTATTAAACCTGTCCCAAGAACATTATTCACCATATTGGAACCCCAACTTAACCAGCCTTCAGGTGCTGGGTCAGGTTCGCTTGTTATTGCATTGAGAAGCTTTTCGGCTTTTTCTTTGCCATACTTATCAGCCAACTTCTCTTTAAGGGCCTCCATCTTCTCTTCAGGGGTCAGCTCATCTGCGTCTTCTTCTTCATCATCTTCATCTTCGTCTTCGTCTTCGTCTTCATCTTCGTCTTCGTCTTCGTCTTCATCTTCGTCTTCACTGTCATCTTCATCTTCTTCATTGTTGTCTTCACTGTCATCTTCGTCTTCATCATCTTCGGGTGCTTCATCTTCTTCTTCAATGTCGTCTTCGTTGTCATCTTCATAATCATCATAATCTTCATCTTGATCATACGGTGGAGCGTCTTCATAATCACCGTCATCGACATAATCACCGTCTTCAGGACCAAGCAGGTCCACATCGACTGGTAAGAAGCCTCCGAACAAACCACCTATAATACCACCAACTGCAGGACCAGCCCCCATTGCCACGGCTATTGCTGCCCCTTGACTGCCAATCCAGTCGGCCCAAGTTCCACCCGCTTCGGATAAGCCACCATCATCTGCATAAGCAATATTCAATCTCATAAAGACGACTTTTACCATAAGGAATAAAAACATATTTGTAGCCACAGCAGGTGAAATAAATCCGCGCAACTGCAGAAAAGCTAAAACAAGCAATATTAATGCAAAGCCTAGTTTAATAATGGTGGATTGGGGAATAAAGATTGCTAAAATAAAACCAAGACTCAAGCCTGCTACGACCAA
>CAZVAO010000008.1:0-37668 GCA_964625175.1 uncultured Clostridiaceae bacterium | reverse complement strand
CGATCCTTGTACTTCTCGTAGATTGTATTCATCACCGTCCGCCGCTCATCCGTCGGTTCCGGTAACCCCTCTTTCTTGATGTAAACATTGTGGGTATGTTGTCCCCAATTGACCTCTGCTCCCAGCGCCTCGGCCGCAAACCGCAGCGGCACATAGGTGTGTCCATCGCGAATGCAGGCCGGGGCATCTAGGCTGAAGGGCTGACCATTAATGTGTGCGGTGGTCGCACCTATCGGCAGACGAACGGAGCCTTCGCCTTGGCGAATCACTACGGTTCTGCTCGTGGCTTCCCAATCCACAATCGCTCCCAAAGCTTCGCTGACGAAACGAACGGGGACAAATACTCGATTTTGCTGTGAATCCATATAGGGATCCAACCCAGGCTGATACACCGCTCGCCCATTAATCCTGATTCTAATCTCATCTGAAGCATAAGCAAGCCCGCTCACGCACAACAAAATTGTTATGATGACTAAAAAATAACTCAGTTTTCGCATAGTTCCCTCCTTATCCATAATTGTATTGATACCCCCCTTGGGGTGCTGCTAGGATTTCATTTTCACGCCAATGGTGTAAACTCATCCCCGTAATTTTTTTACTTAAAGGAATTGTCAACGTGAGTGGATTGCCAAATGTCGGCTTAACGACTTCAATGCAAACACGGTCCGTAATGGTCACCGTAAAGCGCTGCTGCATCTGGATTCGTTGTTCACCATCCTTCGTAAAGAAAGGCCCACCAAACGTAACATCTGGCTCAATTTGGTAGACCTCTTCCAGCTCCTCAATTAATAGATGGGTATTTTCATTGATACAACCACTAAGTTCAATATTTTTGACAATCGTCTCACAAAAGTAGGTCAGTTGAACATAACGAATAAAGGGCTGCGGTAAATAGATAAAGGTGACGATTAGACACAAAAATATTGCAATTTTGAGGAGATCTGCTAGGTAGAGCTCTCCCTCTTCTCTTTGCCACCAGCCCCTCTGCCGTTTCGTATACATTATATGGCTAGAACTGTTTCGATTTTGGTAATGAGATCCGTAAAGAGCCCTGGAATTGCGACTTCCAGAATACCCAAGATGGCAGCCGCTACGACGACGACTATACCAACTTTCATTGCCATATCAATGAAGAGGTTGCCATCATTTTTGAATTTGGCGCAGATTCCCAAAAAACACTTTTTGATTCTTATCATATTTTCTCCTTTACTTAAATATTTTCAGATTATCAACGATTAGCATAATAACAGGGTAGACCATCATGATCATAAAGCTCCCAAAAATCAACAATGAACCTCTTGCTATTGTTGCAGGTCGCTTCGCTAAGGCTCGTTGCAAGTTCTCGTGAGCTAATAGCTTGATATCATGTTCTAAGATATAGAAAAATGTTTGATTATCCACCCCCCTTGTGGTTCCGACCACCCCAGACACGAATGTCGTAATAATCGGTAAATTGATCCTTTCGTCAAACCGCAGAAAGGCTTCTTCCGCATCACCCGTTAACAAATCTGTAATCAAGATATCGAGCTCATAGCTCAGTGCAGGTCCACTGATTTGACGATATTTCTGCAAAATTCTGACGATATCTTTTTCACCATTTAGGGCTTGGCCAAAAGCGCGTATGAACTGCGGGAGTTCGGCTTCAACTTCAATGTTGATTTCCTCAATACGTTCATGGAGCTTTTGACGCCGATTCCAGGTATCTGCCAGACCCATCAGTACCAAACCGATGCAAACGACCCTTGCACCAATCGCCCAGCCGACAATAATTGCTGCAACCCAAGTCATGCTAATGGCAATCAGCTGTGCATCATATTGTCGAGCGGTTATCTGAAAACCCGCCTTATCCAATTGTCGCTGGATTGTCGCTTCTCTTGTCTGATCAATCACGATTAATGGTTCGAAAATGCGCGTCATCAATTGGAAATAGCGCTGCCAAAGATTCAATTGAGCATCTGGACGCATCGCTTTCACCAATTTTAAGGCCTTGCTATTCGTCGCCTGCAACAATTGACTGCTAGCTGTATATAAGCCATACCACGCTAATGCGATCGTGCCACCAATAAATGGATAGACAATCATGATTGACCACTAATACTGACAGGTCGGTTGTTGGATATGACGATGTAGGATACCCCAAAGAGCACTGCAAAAATAAGTGCAACGATCATTTTCCCTAAGGCGGTATTGATCAGATAGTAGGCTAAATCATAGTTGACAGCAGCTAGAACGGGAACACCACTTGCAGCAATAAGCACGAGTTGCCAGTAGGATCGAAGATTCTGACTCATCATTAAATCATATTCGATTTGCTGTTTCCGCACATCGGCCATTTCAGCAATGATGGCAGGTAAGATATTTTTAAAATCGCGATCATCCTGACATTGAATCATCACATCACACCAACGCTTAAAATAGTAATCAACCACCTGATACCTCATTTTCTTGATGGCGACTTTTACATCTGGGTTAAGGACTTTTACCTCTGTTAAGAATGCGATTATAATCTGCTTCAAGGGACTTTCTAATCTCTCATAGTTTGCCTCAGCACTCCGGATCAAATCTTCGCTCTGCAGATAGTCATTCGTTAACAGCGTCATTCCCAGATTCAAACTGCTACTCATATCCTTGAGATAGCGATAGTAGCCAGCTAGTAGATATAAATATGGCATCGTCATCATTCCTATGGCGAAGACGACTGATAGATATATATTTCCGACTATCCCGCCGAGTAACCCCCCGATGATTATCAGGCAAATGGTCAATTGCCAATACGTTGTGGGTCGCCATCTATTTGAGGGAAGATTCAATAGATCATCCACTTTCAATAAGTATTTCTGCCAAAAAGATCTATCCCTCACCAGTTGCAATCGATTGGGTTTTCGCAGGGTAGACACTGCTCTGAGAGCAAGAGATCGGCGCTGCTCTGCCCAAAAATGAATAATATCAAATGGGCTGCAATTGCCCAAAAATGAGAATCCAACTAGGCTTAAGAAGAATATTAATACGTACAACTATATTCGCCTCCTTTCCTGCCATTCTGGGCTGGCATACTTGCTAACGAGTGCCAAACCACACCCATACGTTAATAGATGATCTGCGAGGTGATCACTGATCCATCCCATCCGCCGATGTTCCCCCACAACTTTGATTATTTTCCCTGTTTCACTTACTTGGTTGTCTTGCACAATATACTGAAAGATTACCGTCCCTCGCAGCTCATTTGTTCGCGGATTGTAGGATTGGGCCTCAAATATTTGCATATATTTGCGCGATTTGTCTGGTAATTGCGCCTTGAATAGCATGATGGGGAAAGCACTGATGATCAATCGCATCAAGAGTTCCTCGGACAGGCTGGTATCACTCATCAAACACATGGTTAAGATACGATCATATGCTTCTTGGGCACTGTTGGCATGGAGTCCCCCAAGGATCGCATGACCCGTTCTCCCCGCTTCGACTGCAGTCATTGCAGCCTGATCCCTCATCTCTGCAGGAACAATAATATCGGGGTGATAACGCAGGGCCGTCCGTAATAGATCTGTTGCCTCAACAGACCGATCGTCATCGTCACTTGGTCGCGTTTTGGTGTAAATAACGCGGTTAATCGCACGTCCATCCTCTGAGTATTTGGTGATATATGTTTCCCTAGTATCTTCGATGATATAGATGCGCTTATCATTTGGCAGACTCGCGAGGTGAGCGATGATATCTGTAGTCTTCCCAGATGAAGTTGCCCCAGCAATTCCAACACTGACACCGTGACTTAAGCACATTTGAATAAACTCAAATTCTTCTGCAATACAGGTACCATTTGCCGTTAGCTGCTGCATCGTTAGTTTCTTTTGTTTCTGCTTGCGAATGGAGAATACTGCTCCCAGTTCTTGATCAATAACAGGGGGAATCATTGCTGAAATGCGCATGCCTGTCGATATAAAACTGTCCCCAAAGGGTTGTTTTTCATCAAGTGTGACCCCACCCAGACGCATCATCTTTTTGATAATCTGAATAGCATGCTGTGCGTTTAGAAATTGATCTGCAATTTTCTCCCAGCGATCTGCCCATACAATCTCAATATCATTCCAGGCATTGCCATTGATTTCCTCAATCTCAGCATCATATAAATACTTATCAATAAAGGCAAAGCCAGCTAAATCATCATACAGACGTGTAACCAAATTCTCATAACTTCCACCAACAATAGCATGTTGCTCAATAAAGGTCTTGATTAGGCTTCTAATACGCCCACTGGCGCTAGCATCACCTAGAATTTGTGCTAATTCTGTTGCGTGATTCAAAGATAGGTAATTCCTCAAATGATTAAGTTGATTCTGATAATTCGTCTGCGATAGGTCTTCACGTACCAGTTCATCTTGCGAATCGCGATCAACATCATTGATCACCTCAAATATACCTCTATTTGTGCTCATTGGACGAACTCAATACCATTCAAAGAATCGTCCGCAATTTTTTGTAAGATTCTCAGAAAACGCCTCTCGCGTCGCCTTAAAACATCCTGCTTGCCTAATATTGCACCATTCGATATGCCTGCACCAAATCGACTGACAAATGGAATTGCCCAGTGGAACGATTGGTTCATTTCACGGCTAAATGCTTTGCTTGAAACCACTCCCCCGCACTTATTGAGGATGTAGGTCATTTTTGGTTCAAGTCGTAGACGTTGTAGCAGCTGCTTATGAGCAAAGTAAAAGGAGGCACTCTCTAACCGATGATCCAATATATAGAGAATGCGATCAGCACGAAGCAGAGCGGCTCTTGTTAATACGTTGTCATAACTTACGGCACAATCCACTATAGTTAGCTCAGAGTTTGCTGCTGCAGCTTGTAAAAGGTTCTGGGCCTGCTCTTCTATGATATCGGCATATGCCAAACAGTCTTCCCCCGCACTATTATCCAAAAGGAATAGGTGGTCGTACTGATTGTGAGCAATCAAATTATCGAAGATTGCAGAGGCATTTAAGAGCACTTTTTTCAAAGATTTTTGATTGTCTGAGAGACCAAAACAATGCTGCAAGCTACTGTGACTGAGTGCGCCCCCAATTGCTATCGTAGTTACCCTCTGTGCATATACCTGTGCCAGATGCGCGGCAATCATTGTTTTCCCAGCGCCATTACTGCCCCATACCGCTATAATCATGACTCGCTCCCTCGCTTAACCAGGATTAAGTGAACATCTCCTTTGCCCTCAAACTCAATAATTTTTAGCGATTGCTCCACTGTACAAATAAATGTGACAACGGCTGGGACAATATCAATTTTGTCACTCAAAGTTGGTGAGGTTTCTTTCGCCGCAAAACGAATACTCTCTCCCGCTGCATTTAGAATATCTCCGATAGGAATCTCCTCGAGTTCAGAATCTGTTAGTAATGCATCTTGGTAACGACTAAAGGCTACGATACGCACAAGATCACCCGCTACGAGCTGTCCACCCAATGCTGAAGAAAGTCCGGATACGGCAACAGACACGGCCGTTTTGTCCTTTGGCAATTGTTGCAAATACTGATTGGGTGGCAGGTGGTCTCGTAGCTTAGCCGAGGTGATAAAATCCCCAGCGAAAATGGGTACTGCTGAATACTTTCCTACGATTTCCCCCTTGCTCCGTAAGGCTTGCAGGGGAATATTATTGGATCTTACTTGCTTCAATTCAACCATATCGGCCGTAATCAGCTTAAAAATTCCGATATCTTGCTTGACTACGATGACTTCGATTAATTGATTCTGCGCTTTAACGAGAGCAGGCGTGATGATAAATGCCAGCAGAAGTGCTAAAGCTAAACTCACAATAGCTAGAAACGTTTTGTTCCGAATAATCCCCATTATTTCACTTTCCCTCGTATCCATCTTTTGCGGTTCATGTGCTGCTTCTGTCGATATATTTCCTTGGGTAATAAACGCTTAATAATTGAATCCAGCGGTTTTTGTAATGCGTTACGAACACTTGGTACCATGTAAGGGATTGCGCATGCGTACCCTGCCTGATACATTGCAGCCGCGTTAACCATAGGGAAATAGGCTGTCGGCTCAATCGCCGCGATCGTTAAGAAATCCTGACGTGGAATTGAGCGGTCCCACTTGTTCACAACATAAATAATGGATATCCCCTTTCCCTGAAGCATCTCCAAAAACTCGATCTGATCATTAGCGGTACTAAGTCGTTGTGGCAAAGGATCTATGACAACAACGATTAGGTCAGCGAGTGGGGCCATTTCTTGAACCGCTTGGCAGGATAAGCAACTACCACCGTCAATCAAGACTAAACCTGTTTGCTTGCAACACAGAATCAGCTGCATCATGCGCGTTTGACTCCATTCCGCAATTTGAACTTTTCTTGGATCGGTCATCACGTAGGCAATATTGTCGAAGATGATGGCCCGATTCGCTTCCAGCTGTGCATGCTTTATTATTTCATGCGGATAGCTGTATAATTGCTGACGGGAAATCTTCTCATATAATGCCATCCCCAGAATATGAAAATAGTGAGGCTTCGTTGGCATTTCGATCAAAGTAGGGTGAATGCCCAAATCAGCAACTGCTCCAGCTATGGAAGTCGCGACAAAAGTAGCGCCTGCCTGTTCTGTCAGATTGATCACAATGACCGTTTGCCGTGGCAGGGCAGTTAGCGACATTTCCTTTTTTGATATTTCGTTCAAAGTATCCCATTGGGCAATTGAGCGATACTCAGGCGTCGGTTGATGCAGCGTCGTGATCAGGTGGTTCACTATGCTTTGAGCATCTTCCTTAAGATCTGGCGCAACAATATCATAGATTCCAAGAGAGATGATCCCTGCAACGAGGCGATCTCCTGGACGCCTGCCTGGCGCAAAGATGATTACGCGTACATCGGGTCGTTTGATGCGCAATTGTTGGAGGTTATCTCTTAAACTGCTTTCACTCGCTACATCTGCTTGAACAATGAGTACTTGTAAATTGAGATGAAATAGATCGAGAATTGCTTTTTTTATGGATACTTTCCCGTAAGCTGTATAGCAGATCTGGATATTTTGTCCTAGGGTCTGCAGAATTTGACGATATTCGGATTTTGCTAAAATAGCGATTTGTAATTTAACCGTCACATAATCCTCCCTCTACCGAATTAAGCGGCATATGCCTGTAAGAAAATTAATTGTTTATATACATATTTTACCATCATTTTCCATAATGTCAAACATTATTTTCCATTTTTATCATATTTTATTATTAATATGCAAAAAAAAATGACGCCTTCTCACCATAGCGCACATTTTGCAATAAATATTTCAGCTTTTCACCTTTTACTTAACTTATAACCAATTGCTCAGAGCTGTACCTCTTCCTTATTGCACTTTTTCTGAACTAACTTCCCAGAAAAGACACATTTTACGAATACCCAGTACTCACCCACCTCCGCGGATTAAACCACAAGAGGCCTCCCATTATATAATGGAAGACCTCTTGCTTCAAAATGAATTCATTTCAGCGATCCAAGCATTCGCCAAAAATATATTCTCGTGTCCTGGCGACTAGCGCTACAGGTTGCGTCCGATTGACGCTTTGGGGGGGGTGTCACTTTTGCATAAAGGAGAAACGTGTTGTTGTAACTGCTGTACTAACAGTATGCATTAAAATTGTTAAATCAGCATGGGTTTTTGGATAAGAAAGTGTGAAATAATTGTAAAAAACAGGATATAGTACCCTGCTATCCTTTCTCCGTTCATTTTACAGTTAGGTTCATTGGACGTGCAAAAAGGGACTATCTGCTGGACAGTCCCTTGCTTATTAAGATGCATAGAATTTCAGAATCGTGGTGAGGTCAAGGCAATCCGAATTGATGGCGCACATGTTGTACGTTGAATGAAGATAATCAGGGCGAATCACACCTATGATCCCTGATAATCAAAAATGGGACCGCCCTAATGGGCAGTCCCTGTTTTTCATGCATAAAATTTCAAAAATACTTCGATATCAAGGCACGAATATGTTTATGCAATGATGCCATACTTCATTATGTCGAATAAGCAAACATCTGAGAAACACCGATAGCGTGGATTTTTGGAATTCTATTATTTTTGGGCGACGTTAATCCGCGTAAGCGCCCGCTGTAGCGATGTGCGCGCACGAGCGTGATCAATATTGTCGTCTTGTTTCTCAAGAAGTTTCTCAGCGCGTTCCAACGCCGCTCTAGCACGTGCCACATCGATTTCTTCAGGCAACTCAGCGGTGCGTGCCAAAACGGTAATCTTATCTTTTGAAACCTCTAAGAAGCCCCCGGAAACGGCCAGGATTTCTTCGTTGTTCGATCCTTCAATCTTGATACGCATAGCGTGTGGTTTTAGTGCCACGAGTATTGGTGTGTGACCAGGCATAATACCTAGCTCCCCTGAGACCCCTCGTGCAATAACCATACTGACCTCTTTGCTATATACTTTTCGCTCTGGAGTGACGATATCGAGTAGAATGGTACTCAAGTTCAATCACCTCTCTTATCCGCGCAATTTTTTTGCTTTTTCAACTGCTTCTTCGATTGTCCCTACGTAGAGGAAAGCTTCCTCTGGGAGATCATCGTATTCGCCATTAAGAACCGCACGGAAACTGCGTACTGTATCTTTAATCGGTACATAGCGACCTGGGAATCCTGTGAACTGCTCTGCCACATAGAAAGGTTGTGACAAGAATCGCTCAAGGCGACGTGCACGTCCAACGATTGCCTTATCTTCGTCACCTAACTCGTCCATCCCTAAGATTGCAATAATATCTTGGAGTTCTTTATAGCGCTGCAGTACAGCCTGCACTTCACGCGCTACTTCATAATGTTCTTGGCCAACAATACCTGGTTCCAAGATTTTTGAAGAAGACGCCAGTGGATCTACTGCTGGATAAATACCTTTTTCAGAAATGCTACGCTCGAGGTTGGTTGTTGCATCTAAGTGAGCAAATGTAACCGCTGGTGCAGGATCGGTATAGTCATCCGCAGGTACGTATACCGCTTGGATAGAGGTAATAGATCCCTTGCGGGTTGATGTAATTCGCTCTTGCAACTGACCAACATCATAAGCCAAGGTAGGCTGATACCCTACAGCAGAAGGCATACGCCCAAGCAATGCAGATACCTCAGAACCAGCTTGGATAAATCGGAAGATATTATCGATGAAGAGCAATACATCCTGTCCAAGTTCGTCACGAAAGTGTTCTGCGATTGTCAGTGCAGATAAGCCGACACGCATACGGGCCCCTGGGGGCTCATTCATCTGACCAAATACCATAGCGGTACTCTCGATTACACCGGATTCGGTCATCTCTAAGTACAAATCATTACCTTCACGGGTTCGTTCGCCAACACCGGCAAATACCGAGTAGCCACCGTGTTCAGCTGCAATTGCGCGGATTAATTCTTGGATTAAAACGGTTTTACCTACGCCAGCACCGCCAAACAAGCCGATCTTACCACCACGTGGATAGGGGCATAATAAGTCAATAACTTTGATTCCCGTTTCAAACATCTCAGTAACACCAGATTGTTCTTCCAAACTTGGCGCTTCACGGTGAATAGAGGACCGCTGATCGGTACCAATCTCACCTTTACCATCAATCAAATCGCCCGTTACATTTAAAACTCGTCCCAGTACTTCTGTACCTACGGGAATCGTAATCGGACTACCCGTATTGATAACTTCCGTTCCACGTTGTAGTCCATCTGTAGCGGACATCGCTACACCGCGAACTGTGTTATCACCGAGATGTTGCATAACTTCAATAGTTAGCGTTCGGGCATCTTGACCTTCAAGAGTAATTTGCACTTCCAACGCTGTATAAATATCAGGCAAATGACCTTCGTCGAACACAACGTCAACGACAGGTCCCATTACCTGAATGACACGTCCATTTTCCATGGGCTGACCTCCTTTACTTCAGTGCTTCTGCACCGCTAACGATCTCGGATATTTCTGTTGTGATCGCTGCTTGACGTGCTCTATTTTTCTTTATTGTCAATTTCTTAATCATTTCTTCAGCATTCTTAGTGGCGGAGTCCATAGCAGCCATACGGGCACCCTGTTCACTCGCCTTACTCTCGAGCATCGCTCGATGCAGTATTGTAGAAATATAGCTTGGCAGAAGCACGTCCAAAACCTCTTCCGGAGAAGGATCAAAGATGTATTCGATCTTAATGCCTGGTTCTCGTGTTGGAGGAACAGCTGGCAAAAGGTTATGTACTGCTAAAGTACGTACCATTGAGTTCTTAAAATGAGAATATACAATTTTAACACTATCTACCACATCATTTAGATAGTATGTCATCACTGCTTCAGCAATTTCATGTGCTTGATTATAGCTAATATGATCGCCCAAATCCGTATACTCACCAATAAGATTATGCTTGCCTTTAGCGAAATAATCACGCGCACGTCCACCAACAGCAATTACGCTTGTCTCAGCTACTTCAGCCATTTGCTCATCTGCAAAACGGTTAATCTGGGCGTTGAAGCTCCCACATAATCCTCGATCGCCCGCAATAACAATATAAAGTGTGCGATTACCTTCATGGACTTGAAGCAAGGGATGTAAGTTAAGATCGGTTACTTCACCAACCCGATCTAACATCTCACTAATCTTATCCGCGTACGGGCGTGCTTTCAACAAAGTACTCTGGGCGCGACGCAATTTTGCAGCAGCCACCATCTTCATCGCCCGCGTAATCTGTTGCGTATTCTTAACGCTTTTAATCCGACGTTTGATATCTTTAAGATTGGCCATTTATTGCTTCACCACCAATCTAACCAGCATATTGTTTAATAAATTCTGAAGCCAACTTGTGAAGCAACTCACGACTCTCATCTGTAAATTTCTTCTCAGTAGCCAAACGGCCAAATAGTTTTGGCTCCAATTGGCTAACATATTGGGTAAGCTCTGTAGCGGCAATTGAAACGCGTTCTAGTGGGATATTATCAAAATAACCCTCTGTTCCAGCAAAGATTTGGAGAACCTGATGCCCAATTGGCAAAGGATCGTTCTCTGGCTGCTTCAATAACTCGGTTAGGCGAGCACCACGTGTTAAACGGGATTGGGTACTTTCATCCAAATCGGCACCAAATTGAGCAAATGCCTGCAACTCGCGATATTGTGCTAAGTCAAGACGCAAAGAACCGGAAATCTTCCGCATTGAGCGCACTTGAGCAGCACCACCTACCCTTGAAACTGAAAGACCTACATTTACTGCTGGACGAACGCCAGAATAAAATAAGTCTGCTTCAAGATAGATTTGACCATCCGTAATTGAAATAACATTCGTAGGGATATAAGCGGATACATCATTTGCTTGAGTTTCGATAATTGGCAGAGCGGTTAAAGAGCCACCACCAAGGTTATCGTTCAAGCGTGACGCACGCTCTAAGAGACGTGAATGGAGATAGAATACATCTCCAGGATAAGCTTCGCGCCCTGGTGGACGGCGGAGCAATAATGACATAGCTCGATAAGCAGCGGCATGTTTCGTTAAGTCATCATATACCACCAAAACATCTTTGCCTTGCCACATGAATTCTTCACCAATCGCACATCCTGCATAGGGTGCTAGGTATTGAATCGGTGGAGATTCACTGGCGCCTGCGGCGACGACAATCGTGTACTCCATGGCATTATGCTTCTCTAATGTAGAGATAACGCGGGCGACCGTTGATGTCTTTTGTCCGATTGCAACGTAAATACAAATCACATCTTCGCCTTTTTGGTTAATAATCGTATCGACACAAACAGCTGTTTTACCAATCCCGCGGTCACCGATGACTAACTCGCGCTGACCTCGACCGATTGGCGTCATTGCGTCAATCGCTTTAATCCCCGTTTGCAATGGGGTATCAACAGGTTGGCGGGACATAACGCCTGGCGCAATTACCTCAACAGGGCGGGTCGCCGTGGTATTGATTGGCCCTTTGCCATCGATTGGCTGTCCAAGAGAGTTGACAACTCGACCAATCAAAGCGTCCCCAACAGGAACCTCAATGATACGGCCCGTACGTTTAACAATGTCGCCTTCACGCACACTGTCAACCGGACCCATGATTGCACAACCAACGCTGTCTTCTTCTAAGTTAAGCACTAAACCAAAAACGCCACTCTCAAATTCCAGCAATTCACTGGACATAGCATTCTGTAAACCATGTATGTGAGCAATACCGTCGCCGGTTTTCAATACTGTGCCAACATCAGCAACTTCTAAATGTTGGTGAAACGATTCTATTTGCTTTTTAATTATGGCACTTATCTCTTCAGGTCTAATTTTCATATTTCTCACCTCGCAAACCGGCTATTGGAATAGCCTTGATGCTCGCGGCTAATTGTTGCAATTGCTTGCGCACACTGCCGTCAATAATTTTATCTTGATATTTAAGAACAACTCCCCCAAGGATTGAGGAATCCACAATAATTTGCGGAACGGGTTGGCGACCAGTACGAAGTGCCACATCGGCTAAAATTTGCTGTAATTGGTCATCGTCAAGCTCTGCAGCAACCACAATCTCAACGGGTAATTGTTGTTTATAGTCATCGTAGAGTAGCTCCCAAGCCTTAACGATTGCTGGGATGTCTTGTTCACGCTTCTTGGAAATAGCTAACCTTACAAAATTAACAACAAATTCATTCTCTAAAACAACAGCAAAAAGCTCATCAACAATACCGTTCTTTTCTTCACGAGAAAGGCGGGGATGAAAGAAAATCGTCTTCAATTGCTCTTCATTAGCTAACAACTCCACAAGTGTTTGTAGGTCATCATTAAAGGCTTCGACAGCATTTCTTTCGACAGCTAAGGTAAATAGCGCCTTAGCATAACGAGATGCTACCTGACTATTGTCCATTAGTGCTGCTCACCTCTTCTGAGGAAACGGTCAACTAAGGATTTATGTTTCGTACTATCGATTTCAGCCCCTAAAATCTGTCCAGCCGCGGCAACGGCCAGATCAGCCGCTTGGTCGCGTAAATAGCCAAGGGCTTGCTCTTGTTGCAAAGCGACATCACTACCTGCACGTTCTCTAATGAGAACAGCTTCTGAACGCGCTTCGCGCACAATTTCATCCTGACGGGCTTGAGCTTGCTTGGTTGCTCTTTCGACGATTGCACGTGCTTCTTCTCGTGCTTCTTGTAATTTGAGTTCATAATCAGACTTCAACTTAGCAGCTTCAATGCGATCGTATTCAGCCTGATCTAATGCCTCTTTTACTGTTTGCCGTCTCTGATCTAAAAACGCGGTTACTGGTTTGAATAAGATTTTCCGCAATATAAAGAACAGAATCAGCGTATTGACTATTTGAAATACAGCGGTATATATATTAATATCCATACGTCTAACTCTCCTCACATTCAAGGGCACTACCCTTGAAGACTAATGTTACCGAAAAACTAATTCTATCCAAGAATTCCGCGTGCTAGTCCGATTAAAATAAAAGCAATTACAAATGAATAAATACCAGTGGTCTCTGCAACAGCCTGACCTAAAATCATCGTAGTAATAATACTACCACGTGCTTCAGGTTGGCGGCCTACAGCTTCTACACCTTTACCAGCAGCGTAGCCTTGTCCAATACCAGGTCCTAAACCGGCAATCATGGCAATCCCTGCACCCAAAACGGCAAATGCGGCAACAGCTAATTCAGTAGTCATCTCAAAATCCTCCTAATTTTTATTCGGTTTCTGTCGCCATAGAAACAAAAACCATAGTCAACATTGTAAAGATGAAGCTCTGCAGTATCCCTGCAAATAAGTCAAAGTAAAAATGCAACGGCACTGGGATCAATATTGGTACGATACTGTAAATCATCCCCATAATGACAACACCAGCTAAAATATTACCATATAGACGAAAGCCTAATGAAATCGGTGTCGCTAGCTCGCCTATAATGTTAATCGGTGAAAATAAAATCGGGATCGGCTCCCAAAACAAGGCTTTGATATAACCTCCCAAACCTTTGTGCTTGACATTGTTATATTGAATCAAGACAAATGTCATCATGGCCAATCCGAGAGTTGTTGCCGCATCAGCCGTTGGGGGCCAAAGGGCAAATAAACCTGAAATATTTGATAAGAAGATAAATATTAACAAGGTCCCTGCGTAGGGGGCAAACCAGCGATTTTTTTCTCCCATCGTTGAAGCTGTAAAATCATTGATCCCTTCTACAAGTGCCTCAGCAACATTCTGCAAACCGCGCGGTAATTGCTCAAACCGCCGCGTGAGAATCCAGGCACCAACAATAATCACAGCCATGACAATCCAGGTGCTTACAACCGTTTCGGTAATCGGAATCCCAAAAATCTCAAAAACAACTGACGGTCCGGCAAGGGCTTTTTCCAAACTCATTCCCTCCTTTCCAAATTTTTCTTGGTATTCTTAAGCTGATTGTTTAACATATCCAACCACCGCTTCTGCAAAGTGTCAGTGATAAGTACTACTTTAACAAGCAGCAAACCGATGACCACGGCAGGAAAACTAAGGCTTGGAAGAAAGTAGCTATATGCTAATACACCAGCATTCACTAAGTAACGGGCGACAAAACCAACACCTGTGCTGATTCTGGCCGCTCCTTGAGACATATCTACAACGCGTTCAGCAACCGTGCAAATCGTTCGAAAGTGCAGAAGCGAACACAATCCACCGACTATGATCCCATACATCGCACTGCGGAGGTTGCCTACGAAAAATATCAATGCGAGAACTCCAACGATTATTAACACTCGTTTTTCTACCGTTCTACGCAAATCTCGGGGTGAATCATACATCGGCTCACCTCCTAAGGCTACTCATCAATTGCCCGCATTGCCGCTTTATACATCAAGTAGATGCCCGACAGTGCGCCAACAATGATTCCTGTGATTGTTAGCATCATTCCAGTTGCCAAATAGCGATCAGCTAAAGACCCTAGGTAATATCCAATGAAGACACAGCTTGCCATAGCTACACCTAAGTAGCTAATCAGCCAGATATAATGGAACAGCTGGCGCCATGACGACATAATGATACCCCTTCCCAATATAAATAACTATAAAAATAACAACTATCAAAATGCAAACCACCAACTCGTGGTGTCACACTACAGTATTGTATACTATATACGGTCATAGTAAAAGAGATTTCACTCATTTTCTTTTGACATAATACTATTCTTACAACAAAATTGTCCGTTTTAGAAGTTATTATAAATGGGCACTCCCTATTTCTGTAAATAGACCCACTCGCTTGGTAAGTCCTCAGTATAACCAAAGCGCTGCAAGAGGGCTGCGACAATACGGGGGGCGGCTCGGCCATCGCCATAGGGATTTACAGCTTGCGCCATAGCGAGTCGTTTATTTTCATCAGCTAGAAGCTCATCGCCTGCTGCAAATACGCCATTGCGCGACGTACCAACCAGCCTAACTGTACCTGCAACAACCGCCTCGGGGCGTTCTGTTTCCTCGCGCGTGACAAGCACAGGTGTGCCCATTGCTGGTGCTTCCTCTTGGACCCCACCTGAGTCCGAAATAAGCAAAATAGCCTTGTTAATCAAGTTATGGAACTCATCATTCGATAAGGGCTCTATCAAGATGACCCGATCAATATCCTGTAACACCTGATTGACCGTATCACGCACTACGGGATTGAGATGAACGGGGAACACAACGGTTATATCGTCATGTTGAGCGACCAAGTCGCGAACCCCTAGGCAAATCTGCTCGATTCTGCTACCCCAATTCTCACGACGATGGACTTCCATAACAACCAGACGGCCGTCCTGCCAAGGGCAATGCTGCAATTCTGGTGTTCGAAAATTAAAATCTTCTGCAATCGTATAATGCAGCGTATCAATGACGGTATTCCCCGTCACGAAAATATTCTCCTCTGAGATGCGTTCTGAAAGCAAATTCGCTTTTGCCTCTTGTGTTGGCGCAAAATGCAGATCTGCAATTACCCCTGTTAACCTGCGGTTTATTTCTTCGGGGTAGGGGGAGAACTTATCGTAGGTCCGCAATCCCGCTTCGACATGACCTACTGGAATCTTCTGATAAAAGGCAGCCAGAGCACTGACAAAACTAGCCGATGTATCACCATGAACCAAAACAATATCTGGTCGATCTTGAATGAGCACTTTTTCTAATCCGCGCAAAGTACGCTCAAAAATATCCGTTAATGTCTGCCCGTGTTCCATGATATCTAGATCGTAATCTGGCACTATATTATAAAACTCCAACACTTGATCGAGCATCTCACGATGTTGGCCAGTAACCGTTACAATTGATTCAATTACTTCGGGATAGCGCTCGAGTTCTTTGATCACAGGAGCCATTTTTATGGCCTCAGGGCGCACCCCAAAAACCGACATAACGCGCAATCTCTTCATAACTATTCTCCTTCAAGTCTAATATCGTTTATATTTTACCATCATACCATGGAATCACAAAGCAATTACGGCCGGAATATTTAATCAAACAGAAAAGGGACGATGATCGTCCCTGAATTGTCACTATAAATGAATGCTCTCCAAAAAAATTTGATCCATTTACTCTTCTAAATCAATCTTTATTGGATGCTGTTCAAAGCCATTGCGGCGGTTATGAAGAATCACTTCGTCCGCAAGTTTGCGTTTCAATTCCCGATAGTGATCTCTTGTCATCGTATTAGGATTGAGTTTGTTCCGTCCTCCTGGGACTTCCCCATGCATGACAACTAACACTGTTTCTGCAAGCTTCATATCCTTAGAATAATCGGCAGCATCACCTGAAGATGAGGGATAATACATTAATTCGTGATACTCATTGCCACATTCCTCACAACGGTATATTCGCTTGGCAATTGAATCAAGTTTGCTTCCATCATTGGGGTCAAGCGAGCCTATAATCACTTTTTCGACGCCCTCATTAACCATAGCACCACCACAGCCTGCACATTTCATTGCAAGGGTACGTCTAGCATAGCGATATCCTCCAGCAAGTAGTGCCGTTATGATTAGAACCGCCAGAAATGCTGGGAAAACCTGAGGGGCAAGTACATAGAGTCGGTATATGAGAAATGTAGCCATCGGAATACTGAAAATCAGCATAATCCGCCTTTTTCCTTTGTATACCTCATCACTCATTTCGGGTCTTGTGGGTTTGTTATCTTCTCTATCTAGCATTATTCCTCCAAGACGATCTTAATTGGATTCTGTTCACTTATATAGGCAATAATCTGTTGCTATTACTCTTCCAAATCAATCTTTATTGGATCTTTAGCGAAGCCGTTGCGTGTATTGTGCTGAATGACCTCATCTGCGAATTTTCGTTTCATCCTGCGGTATTCTTCTTTAGTCATCTTGTTCACTTTGAGTTTCTGCTGCCTACCGGGGATCTCCGAATTCATCACTCCTAGTAATACTTCGGAGGCTTCCATGTCTTTCTGATAGTCCGCGGCGTCTCCCGAACTCGACTTGTAATAAATCAGCTCGTGGTATTCATTGCCGCAATCCTCACAGCGCAAGATCACTTTCCCTAGAGAATCCAACTTAGCATCATCTTCTTCAGCTAGAGCCCCTTTTGATATTTTCTCTGTGCCTTCATTCACCATCGCCCCACCACATTTTGCACATTTCATTGCGGCCTTACGGCGCACGATCGTGTAGGCCGCCGCGATCACTATGGTTATTAATAAAACCTTCACCGCGATCCCAAATAGTTGTGGTGCTAAAATTGCCAACCGCCAAAGCAAGAACCCAAGTAAAGGAACGGCAAATCCTAACATCAAAATTTTGCGTTTTTTTAAGTCATCGTTATTCATTTTTCTCCTCTCTTATTTTGTATCGAGATCTCAGTATCTCTTGCAACTCCCCATTACACAACACGTTTTACTGTTCACCTATAGTATACCCCTAAAAACCTAGTATAAACTCATCTTACCATTAATTTCTTGATCTTCTCCTCTTCTGCCCTCTCTTTAACCCATACCTGAAATACTCCCTCGGCGCCACCTTGTCCATCGATTAACTTTAGCTATAATAGCCTTGTTTTTAACCACTTCTCTTGACACTTGGGGTGCCCTTTGTTACCTTTATGTAATGAAGTTATTAATTATTGATTTAGCTATCCACGTTTTATCATAAAGGAGTTTTTGCAATGAATTTCCAAGATCTAATATTGACGCTCAATCGCTTTTGGGGCGAACAGGGCTGTGTCATCCATCAACCTTATGATGTCGAAAAAGGAGCGGGAACCATGAATCCCACCACATTTTTACGAGCCCTTGGCCCAGAGCCCTACAAGGCCGCCTACATTGAGCCTTGCCGCCGACCCAGTGACGGTCGCTACGGTGAGAACCCCAACCGCTTACAACATTACTACCAGTATCAGGTGATTCTTAAACCGTCTCCTGCGAATATCCAAGAACTCTATCTTGAGAGTTTAGTGGCAATCGGTATCGATCCCGCACACCACGATATTCGCTTTGTGGAAGACAACTGGGAGTCGCCCACCTTAGGGGCCTGGGGACTTGGTTGGGAAGTCTGGCTCGACGGTATGGAAATTTCCCAATTTACCTACTTCCAGCAGTGTGGTGGGATCGACTGCGTGCCCGTCAGTGGCGAAATCACGTACGGACTCGAGCGACTTTGCACCTACATCCAAGATGTGGCGAGCATTTACGATATTGAGTGGGTAGATGGCGTCACCTATCGTGACATCTATTTGCAGAATGAAATCGAATTTTCCCACTATAATTTTGAAGAAGCCAATATCGCATCTCTCTTTCAAATGTTCAACCTATATGAGCAAGAAGCCCACGATTTAATTGCCAAGAACCTGGTCTTGCCGGCCTATGATCAGGCACTTAAGTGTTCACACACCTTTAATTTGCTTGATGCCCGCAGTGCGATAAGCGTGACAGAGCGCACCGCCTACATCGGACGTATCCGCAATTTGGCACGCGCCTGTGCGGCCGAATACTTTGAATCGCGCCGCCGTCTCGGTTTCCCTTTAATTAAGAATGAAGAAGAACGCCTTGAGTGGGTTGAAAAATATCGGAAGGAGGATGAATAATGCTTAAATTACTACTCGAAATTGGCTTAGAAGAATTGCCCGCATCGTTTATTGCTCCCACCCTCCAACAGATAGCAACAATCACGGATGAATTATTAACAGAGGCTCGCCTCTCGGATTATACGATTAGCACCTTTGCAACACCGCGCCGCTTGACACTGATGGTTAATAACCTGCCTTTAGAGCAACCTGATCTGTCCGAAGAACTAAAGGGACCCCCAGCACGTATCGCTTATGACAAAGACGGGAACCTGACCAAAGCAGCGCTAGGATTTGCGCGCAAGCTCAACGTTAGCCCCGAAGATTTGTATACCAAGGACCTCAAGGGACAAGCCTATCTCTATGCATCGCTTAAAACGACAGGACAAGTCACAGAGGTTTTACTACCCGACCTCTTAACAACGATGATGAGTCGCTTAAACTTCCCTAAACCCATGCGCTGGGGTATGGGAACTGTGCTTTTTGCTCGGCCCATTCGCTGGATTGTTGCCCTCTTAGATGACCAGGTTTTACCGCTCAACTTTGCAGGAATTGAATCCGATCGCATCAGTCGTAGCCACAGATTCCTCGGCAATGGAGATATTCAGATCACTTCAGTTGATGACTACTTAGCGACTCTCCGCAACCAATACGTCATTGTTGACATTACAGAGCGGCGCACGATGATCTTAGACCAAATTGTCCAGCTTGAGCGAGAAAACGCCATAAAAGTTGAAATCGATCGTGATCTTCTAGCAGAAGTCGTTAATCTAGTGGAATATCCAACCGCATTTTTAGGTTCTTTCAAGGCCAACTATCTGCAATTACCAGAAGAAGCCATCATTACCCCGATGCAGGACCATCAGCGCTACTTCCCCGTGCGCGATCTCTCTGGCAAGCTTGTGAATCATTTTGTGGGGGTGCGCAATGGCGTCGACCTGCACTTGGATCAAGTGATTGCTGGGAACGAGAAAGTCTTAGTGGCCCGCTTAGCGGACGCCCGTTTCTTCTTCGATGAGGATTGCAAACATCCACTTGATTATTTTATAGAAAAACTCAAGGCTGTCGTATTCCAGCAAGAGTTGGGCACTATTTTTCATAAGATTGAGCGCATTGTCAATTTGGCACACCACCTGTCAATAAGCTTACACCTTAGCCCTGCGGAACAAGCCGTTGTCACAAAGGCCGCCCAATACTGCAAGGCGGATCTGGCCAGCAATATGGTCCATGAATTTCCTGAACTCCAAGGGATTATGGGTGAAAAATATGCTCGCCATGCCGGTCTTCCCGAAGCGGTTGCCCTAGCAATCGGCGAACATTACCGCCCCCAGGGTGAGGATAGCCTCCCCCAAACGCAAGCGGGTCAACTCGTTGCGATTGCAGACAAAATCGATACCATTGTGGGTTGCACGGCTGTTGGATTGAAGGCGACGGGATCACAGGATCCTTACAAGTTGCGCCGCCAAATTGCTGGGATTGCCCGCATCATCATTGAATGTGAGTTACCGATCGCGGTGGATGCCCTCATTAATAAAGCCATGCAGAACTTCCATGACTTGCAGTTTGATCACCAGCTCGTCAAAGAAGAGGTCAACCAACTACTCCAGAATCGTTTACGCTATATCCTCCAGAATGATTACAATCTCTCCTATGATGTAATAGATTGCATGCTAGGTGGAGAAGTGGACGATCTTGCCCAACTGGTCCTTAAAGCCAATGCGCTAAGTGCCATCAAAGATGATCCCGCTTTTGGTTCGCTGATTACAGCTTTTAAGCGAGCGAATAACCTTGCCCAAAAAGCGGATGTCCAATCTATTCGGCCAGAGAGCTTTGTCGATCGTAACACACGTGAGCTCTATGAAGCCTTCCTTGCTATCAGTACCCGCTATGAAGATGCCTACAAACGGCAAGATTACCTTGAAGCGCTGAAGGCATTTGCACAGCTGGAGAAACCAATTAACCATTTTTTCGATGATGTCATGGTCATGGCTGATGATTTAGCCGTCCGCCATAATCGCTTAGCACTATTGCAAGCAATTGTGAATATCGTTCAACCGTTTGCTGATTTAACTAAATTAGTCGTAGAATAACACTGTCTTCACAAGAGAATAGGATAAATAAAAGGCTGTCACACTGAGAAATGAGTGTGTCAGCCTCTTTTTATGCTTTTATGATAGGATGCCCATTTTTACTGCTTTGAAAGACTTATCCCTCAAATTCTTTGAAACCGCTCTGATCATTTTGCTTTTTAACAATTAAGGTCAAATAATCGTTTATTTCATTATACTTGTTCACAGAAATCTGCTTGGGAATTTCTGTCTTTCTTCCAAAGAATTTGTTATCTTGATCTAGCGTATATTCATAGAGATAGGTTTCTGCAGCGAGTGTATTTCTCTCCACTTCCGTCATCTGACTTAGTTTAAGAGGTGCAAAACGCGTTCCATCCTCGATATTCTGTGCTCCGCTAAAAGCCACTTGAAAGCTAGACTCAGCCATCACTCCCTCACACTTTGGACATGGCCGCACACCTAAACTAAATAATGGTGTAAAAAATCCATATAGAATCAATGCGATCAGGCCAAAAAGGGCAATATACATCAAAACATCCGGAAGCCTCAGCCAAATGATAAGAATAATCAGTAACATAAACGCAAATAAAATCATTGCTCCCCTTGATTTGTTTCTCATAACCTCAATTCCCTTCATCTTTATCACAAATAGAATAGCTTCAACTCGCTTCAATTTAATAGCTGATTATTCACACTACTATAATTACCCCTCGTATTTAATAAATAAACAGAAATACGACTGGCTGATAAGCATTTAGCCGTATAGCGCTAATAGTCGTCTATATTGCAAAGCATTAACCAACTATGTTCGGTCTATTCCATAAAAAAAGGTATCCCCTTGATCCAGAGACACCCTTATGTATTATTCATTTTTTTGATATAAGTAACGAGCCAACTCCCAAGCGACTTTTGCAGGATCATGGCGGACACTCAACTGTTCAAATGAATCCAGTAAATCGGCATAAATGACATGGAAATCGCGCTGGTCTAAATCCGCTCGATCCACCTGCACAACTTTCGCACCTTCGCGTGCATATCTTTCTAATTGATTCGCAGAGATCTCCGTTTTATTTACTAACATAGCATCAATCACATTTGGACCGATATGATCTTCAATCGCTTGGACATGGTCACTGGCAGAATAGTTCAAACTTTCATTGGCCTGTGTCATCAAATTGCTAATGTAAATAACATCTGCGGAGGACTTTTGGATTGCGTCTGCCATCCCTCGTGGCAAAAGCGTTGCAATGGTACTAGTATACAGACTGCCAGGACCCAAGACGATTAAATCAGCCTCTGCAATCGCAGCTAAAACATCCGCGGTCACTGTGCATTCTGGTTGCAACCATAGCTTTTTAATTGGAGCAGGCGTTGCCCCAACCTGGGTCTCCCCGACAATGATCCTCCCATCCACCAATTCTGCAGCTAGGTGCACCTCATTACTATTCGTCACGGGTAATACATTCCCACGCACGTCGAGGATCTGACAAGCTGATTTAACTGCTTTAGAAAAATCACCTGTAATCCAAAACAAGGTTGCCAAAAATATGTTGCCAAAGCTATGCCCCGCCAGTCCCTCGGGTGTGCGACTGTCATCCATATAGCGATAGTTAAATACTTCCTGCATCTCATCGCTGGCTGATGCCAAAGCTAAAATACAGTTGCGGATGTCGCCGGGCGCAGGTAAGTCGAGCGCCCGTAAACGTCCAGAGCTACCGCCATCATCAGCGACAGTTACGATTGCTGTAATATTATTGGAAATTTCTCTAAGTCCGAGCAACAACCGACTTAAGCCTGTTCCCCCTCCGATTGCCACAATCTTCGGTGAGTATTTGAGTAAATTACTGCGCAATAAAATATCAATTATTTTGCCATTATTTTTATCATCATAATCCGGGATACACGCATGTAAGACCACTAAAACAATGCTGCGAATCGCGAAACCGATTAAAATCATCCCCAGAATCATCATGCCAATACTGATTAACAAAATTCCTTCGCTCGTCAAGCGGTTGACAATGACCTGAGGCCACAGAGCACTCACCAAGTTTACAGCGCCAACTCCCATAAACACAATACCGCCAGTCAATAAGAGAACCCACCGCTTGATGCCTATTCCAGGCAAAAACCACTTTAACATATCCATAATCAGACTCTACTTATTGATATCGCGATGGATAATATTCAAAGCATGGTATTTACTTTGCAATAGTTGGTGAATTTTATTAACAAAGGCGACAGAACGATGATGCCCCCCTGTACAGCCGATGGCTATGGTCAACTGAGTTTTGCCTTCGAGCTCATACTGCGGAATGGAGAACTCCAACAAATCCACCACTTTAGCTAAATACGTTTGTGCCAGTGGATATTGCCAAATAAAATCCTGAACGGCTTGATCGATGCCGCGCAGCGGTCTCAGGTGCTCTTCATAATAGGGGTTTGGCAGAAATCGCACATCTAAAACGATATCCGCGTCAAGGGGTATCCCATGTTTGAAGCCAAAGGAAAGCAAATTGATATTCATCATCTGCCCCTTGCGGTATTCATCAAGGTAGCGAATAATCCGCTCACGCATCTCCAAAGGTCGCAGAGTTGACGTGTCGAGGACAAAGTCAGCGCGCATGCTTAGCGGTTTCAACATTTCCCGCTCCTCTTCAATGCTCTCCGACAAACTGCGCTGGCCATCACAAAGGGGATGCAGGCGGCGTGATTCTTTATATCTTCGGATCAAAACCTCATCGTCCGCTTCCATAAAAATGATGCGACAATCAAAATCGGGTTGCGTCTTAATCGTCTGGATCACCTCATCGAGATCGGCAAAGAAGCGCCCCCCCCGAATATCGATCCCGAGGGCTAAACGACGAATATCTTCTGAATTTCGGCAAAGATCAAACAACACAGGCAGTAATTTTGGTGGCAGATTATCGACACAAAAGTAACCTCGATCTTCCAAGATGTCGATTACTGTGGACTTACCCGCCCCAGACATCCCTGTAATAATGAGCACTTGCATCACATCCATGACACTTCCCCCTTTCAGAAAATCGTCAATCTTACACTCGCGATACTAACTAAAGTAAGCGGATTAACCCGCTTTCTCTAACTTACTTATTAAACGTTAACATTTGCCTCATGACCCTAAAACCAACTTCTAGGGACGCATCATCTGGATAGAATTGGGGGTGGTGCAAACCAATATCTTCTTGTCCCGCAGATTGGCCACCGAGCCAAAACATGATGCCAGGAACTCTCTCTAGGAAAAAACCGTAGTCTTCACTTGCCATGGTGTGTTCACACGTTACGTATTCAACGTCTTCTAACTGAGCAATTTTCTCCTGAAAATCAGCTAAGATCGTCTCGTCATTGATGACAGCAGAATAGCTCATCCCGAAATCTAAAGCAAACTTAGCATTGAAACTGCGAGCTACCCCTTCAACGATATCCGAAATGCGCTCTTTGATTAAAACTAAGTCAATGGGATCCATCACGCGCAGCGTTCCCTCGATGCGTGCGTGATCCGTGATGATGTTAAGGCGAGTTCCTGCGATGAATTTACCGACTGTTACCACGGCGCAACTTGACGGATTGATGTTCCGACTCACAATCGTCTGCAGTTGATTAACAAGGTTCATCCCCGCAATAATCATGTCGTTGCCCTCATGAGGCAGTGCCCCATGACACGATTTTCCATACAAATCAATGAAGAGCTCACTATTATTAACAAACAATACCCCCGGTTTACTGGCTACTGTTCCTACTTTAAATTCTGGGCTGATGTGGAAAGCATAAATCACATCGGGCTTAAATTTCTCCAGAATGCCCGCTTCGATCATCGGCATCGCTCCACCTGGCCCCTCTTCGGCGGGTTGGAAGATGATCATCACATTTTCCTCACAGGGATTCTCAGTCACATACTGTGCTAAACCTAGAGCGACCGCCATATGAGTATCATGTCCACAGGCGTGCATAAAACCTTCATGGTCTGATGCGTGCGGTACACCAGTCTTTTCGTCCATCGGTAAAGCATCAATATCGGCGCGATATGCGACTGTTTTTGAGCCAACCGTGCCTGGTCGATAGGCAACTAACCCAGTAGCCAAAGGCTGGTCAATCTGCCAACCTCCCATTTTAATCAGTGCATCCAGTAAATAAGCGGTTGTTTTGAATTCTTTGTGGCCAATTTCAGGAATACGGTGCAACGCATAGCGATGGGTTAACATTTTTTCGTACATGTTTGATCCTCCTCTATTTCTGATTGAGCTGACGCAGACCCTCCACCAATTGAGTTTTGGCAGCTGTCTTAGCATCTTTCTGCTTGATAATTCGTGCTGGGGTACCCGCAACGACGACGTTAGGCGGCACATCTTGGGTCACGACTGCTCCAGCGGCAACCACGGAGCCTGCCCCTATACGCACGCCTTCCAAAACCACCGCATTAGCCCCAATTAGGACATTGTCTTCAACGACAACAGGATCTGCCGATGGTGGCTCAATAACGCCAGCAATGACCGTACCTGCACCAATATGACAATTCTTGCCGATCGTGCCTCGTCCCCCGATGACCACATTCATGTCAATCATCGTGCCCGCACCAATTACAGCTCCTAAATTGATGACGGCTCCCATCATAATGACTGCATTATCGCCGATTTCTACCATCTCTCTAATCACAGCACCGGGTTCAATCCGCGCGTTGATATGCTCATAATTCAGAAGTGGGATAGCCGAGTTGCGACGGTCATTAATGATATGAATCTTTTCAAAACTTGCCTGATATTTTTCGTTTAATTGCTGCCACTCTGCCATTTCACAAAACAGTGTGCCAAATTGCGTATTGCCAAAGTAGGCTAACTCTCCAAAATCGACCTCTGCTAAATTTCCTTGAAGGTGGACGGTTACGGGTGTCTTCTTGACACTGTCACTGATAAATCGAATTAAATCGTAGGAATTCATACCTAATACCTCACTCTATTTTATTTACAGCATGAAGTGGCGCTTGACCTTCTAAAACGCGCCAAAGATTCTGTACAGCCAATTCACTCATTTTCTGCCGGGTTGCCACCGAACTGCTCCCAATGTGGGGGGCTAAAACAACATTCTTCATAGCAAGCAAAGCTGGGTGAACCGTGGGCTCTTCTTCGTATACATCTAATCCTGCTCCTGCAATTTTGCGATCCTGCAAGGCGCTTACCAATGCTGCCTCGTCAATAATAGGGCCACGTGCCGTATTAATTATAAAAGCCGTTGGTTTCATCTGTGCAAAAGCTGCAGCATCGATTAAGTGATGCGTGGTTGGCAAATAGGGCACATGAATGCTGATATAATCGGAAGTTGCTAGAAGGTCAGCAAAACTCACCTTGCGCGCTCCCTTAATATCGCTTGAGCTAACCATTTCATCGGTGTATTGAACGTTCATATTGAAGCCCAGTCCCCTGCGGGCAACCGCCTGACCGATACGTCCCATTCCAATCACACCTAAGGTCTTATTATGGATGTCACTCCCCATCATTAAGTCGGGGAACCACCCATCAAACTGGCCATTCCGCACATAGGCATCTGCCTCTACGATACGGCGCGAAACGGCCATCAGCAAAGTCCATGCCAAATCCGCAGTCGTTTCCGTTAGAACTCCGGGTGTATTGCAGGCCCAAACCTTATGATTTGTACAAGCCGTTACATCAATATTATTATACCCTACTGCATAGTTGCTGACCACCTTTAGCCGCGGCGCCAAAGCCAATACTTCCTCATTAATCTGGTTACTTAATAGGGTAATGACACCATCAAACTCACTAATTCTGCTGCGCAATTCCTGATCTGGCATGGTATAACGACCATCACCATATACCTCAAGATCACAGCGCTCTGCCAGCCAGTTGAGGGCTGGCCCGGGAATTTTACAAGTTACGAGTACTTTTTTCATCAAACTTACCTTCTCTCATTTTTATAAAACGCGTGAATTAATAAAATTTTCCATCACGCCTTGCCACTTGCAGCAAAACTATGATTAATTATCTATTATACACAAAAACCTTGCTATTTCATTAATATTCGCAATAAGCTTGTTATTTCCTTTATTAATGGAGACTATTGTCTAAACTTTGCTTGTACGCTCCCCGATTACCTGTTAATATGAATACAATCAAAACAGAAGGAGTGTATTAAATGATTAAAATTATCACTAATGGTAACGTTTTTACTGGGATTAACGAAGCCCTAGAGGCCTTGACGGTCGTCCTCGAAGACAACAAAGTTAAGGAAGTTTCTGCCGATGTTGATTTAGCGGCTTACCCTGATGCTGAAATCATCGATGCGGAAGGTCGCACAGTATTACCAGGTTTAATCGACTGTCATGTTCATATTGGCAGTGAGGGTGACGCCAACATGTTCTTAACCATGAGCGATTCGATTCCTCGCCAAACTTTACGTGCAGCCGCTATCGCCAATAAAACGCTAAAAGCTGGCTTTACGACCGTTCGCAATATGGGCTCTGGTGACAACATTGATATCGAATTAGCAAAGGCAATCAGCCAAGGCTTAGTTGAGGGTTCACGAATCATTCCTTCTGGCCGTTGTATCTGCATGACTGGTGGACATGGTTGGTTCAATGGTCGCCAGGTAGATGGCGCAGACGAAGCACGCAAAGGTGCTCGTGAGCAACTACGCGCGGGTGCGCAAGTCGTTAAGATTATGGCCACCGGTGGTGTTATGACGGAAGGCGTAGAGCCTGGCTCCCCTCAGCTTACGATTGAAGAGATGCGTGCCGCTGTTGAAGAAGCCCACAAAGCGGGTCGCAAAACAGCGACTCATGCCCAGGGAACCATAGGCATCAAAAATGCCATTCTTGCTGGCTTGGACACGATTGAGCATGCCATCTTCCTCGACGAAGAAACCATTCAAATGATGATTGATCGCAACGTAGCTATGATCCCAACACTCGTTGCCCCTTATCAGATTAATCAAGGTGGCGTAGAAGCTGGAATCCCAGAATATGCCGTTAAGAAGTCTATGCGTATTGCGGATAGCCACGTTAATAGTTTTAAGATGGCGCTTGCAGCCGGCGTTACCATTGCTATGGGCACCGACTCAGGAACACCGTTGAACCAC
This sequence comes from uncultured Clostridiaceae bacterium, assembly GCA_964625175.1. Lineage (GTDB taxonomy): Bacteria > Bacillota > UBA994 > PWPR01 > PWPR01 > CAZVAO01. Next base: position 9,493 of record CAZVAO010000008.1, on the reverse strand, counting down.
CCTGGCAATAATGCTAAAGAATTAGAATTAATGGTAGAATGCGGCATGACTCCACTTCAAGCACTTAAAGCAACCACAAGCGTTGCTGCTGAAGTATGTGACCGTGCCGAGATCATTGGATCACTAGAGGCTGGCAAATTTGCTGACGTCGTTATTTTTGATGGTAATCCCTTTGAAGATATCAAGTGCCTCCAAGAAAAACCTTGGTTAGTCATTAAAGAAGGTAAAAAAGTACAACAATAATTGAGGTGTCAATGTGAAGATCTTATTGGTTGATGTTGCTGCAAAATACATTCATGCTCCATTAGCTTTACGTTATCTGCGTGAGAGCTGTCGTGATCTCGCTGCGGAGGTCGTGTTATTGGAGCAAACCGTCAACCAACCCCTGGATCAAATCATAGCTGCAATTTATAGGGAGGAGCCGACCGTTGTCGGTTTCTCCTGTTATATTTGGAACATAGCCGTCGTTATCCCCGTAATTAAAGCGCTTAAGAAAATTGCACCGCAAGTCAGGATTGTCTGTGGTGGCCCTGAGGTATCCTATGACAATGTGGCCTTAATGGGAATACACCCTTATATAGATTATATCATTAGTGGGGAAGGTGAAGTTCCCTTCCGGGCATTGATGGGTCACTTGCTTGTGGGGAATCCTCCTCTTAACCAAATCGCTGGAATAAGTTGGCGAGAGGGCGATCACGTTGAGTATACGCAATCCATTACGTTTCAGAACTTAAACCACGTCCCAAAACCTTATAGCGCCGACACACCAGCTACTTTAGCGAATCGCATCGTTTACTATGAAGCGTCCAGGGGATGTCCCTATCGCTGCGCTTACTGTTTATCGGGACTTGCAGGAAAAGTGCGGACCTTACCAATGGAGCGGATCAAAGAAGAACTCCACGATTTAGCTGTTGTAAAGGGCGTCAAGCAGATCAAATTTGTTGATCGCACCTTTAACACCAATCGCAAATTTACGCTGGAGATGTTCCACTATCTCAAGGAATTGCCAACAGATACAAACTTTCACTTTGAGATGCGTGCTGAACTTTTAGATGACGAGATTATTGATGTGCTCAGAGATGTGCCTTTAGGCAAATTCCAATTCGAAATTGGTATTCAAAGCACCAATAGTGCCACTCTAGCTGCCGTTAACCGTAGGGACGATTGGTCGAAAATCAAGCATAATGTGCTAGCAGTCAATAAACTTGGCAATATCCATCAACACCTTGATTTAATAGCGGGCTTACCGGAAGAAGATTACGCAAGTTTCGGGCAGTCTTTTAATGACGTCTATACCCTCAGGCCTGACATGTTGCAACTCGGTTTTCTGAAATTAATTAAAGGGTCGGAGCTATGGAGGTCTCGTCAAGAATACAACTATATGGTTCGGGATTACCCCCCATTTGAAGTACTAAGTGCACCATGTTTGAGTTATGCTGAGCTTCTAGTGCTCAAAGATGTCGAGGAAATAGTTGAAACTTATTATAATAGTGGCAACTTCCCCCACACCCTTTCGGCATTAGTTGACCGAGAAGATGCCTTCGCTTTCTACGAAAAAATCAGCACCTATTTTCGCAGAGAAGGTTTTTTTGAGCAACGGCATAGTTTAGAAAACCAGTTTGAAATCCTCTACGACTTTATTATTGCGGAGGGATACGAGAAAAAGGACTACTATCGAGAGCTCCTCAAACTCGACTTCCTCTGCCACTTTAGGCATCGCAAACTACCCGAGTGGATGCAGCATCGGGAAATGCCAACCTACAAGCAGACTTTGTTTGATCTATTAGGTCGGGAATCTGTGCTTAATCTGTTGGCCTCGGAGTTGCGCACCCTCGCTCCACGCGAGATTCTGAAACAGGTCCACCTCGAGATATTTAATTGTGATGTGACTGCCATTTATTCTATAGAACCAGTCCCAACTGCAATCCTCTTTGACTATAGCCATCAGCACAAAGCATGGTTCAATCGCAAGGCCCACTTCACTAAAATTACAATCTGATAGGCCTACCAATCGCCGCGCTGGCGGTTGGTTTTCTATTTCGATACAATAAAGCCTGCCCTCAGCGTATCGTTTCGGTACACTGAGGGCAGGCTTCTTTGTATCGCTCGAGTTCTTTGCGGCATGGTTGAATTGATATCTCTGGACTCATCACGGTCCATCGTAAAGTGTAATAATTCGGCTTACTCTTCCAAGCGGTATTCCAAGTCGCGAAGCTATTTCACGCTGCGGAAAGTCCTTTTCTTCCCGAAGGCAAATAACTGCTTCACGCACCGCATTTTTTGAAATGTTGACCCCGTTCCACTCCAATATTTTATATCGCCTACAGATATCATCCATTATATCAGTGGTAAATAAATCTCTGAGCATCCTTCTATCATCACTCGTATCATAAGGTCGGAAACCCAGGTCTCGATCCCCGTGAAAGCGTGTGAAATGATGCCATGATCCCCCGATCATCTGGTATGCAAACTGTTTCTCATTACTGAGATCATCGGCTCTGAAATCCAAGTAACTGCTCCAGGGCCACTCGGCGGCGTTGCTGACCAAACCCGCTTTTACCGGATTATTATGAACATACCGAATCGCCCGCACCAAGTAATCATCGGTTTCGATTGGTTCACTCCAAAACGGTGCTTGAAAAACCCGTCCACTGGTTTTCAACCTCAGGTGCTGTCTTTTTGCAAATTTTGTGTTCATGCGATGAAAGGAATCAACTAAATCACAGAAATCGGACTTCACCACAATATGAACATGATTGCTCATTACACACCAAGAAATCGGATAGAGAATCTTCTTTGCTTCATAGGTTTTGAGATCGTTGAGCAGAAGATTCCTCTGGTATTCATCTGCGTAAATATTTGACTTGTTATTGCCGGCCATAATCACATGATAATAACCTGAAGCACTTTTTTTTCGGATTCTGTTTACTATTTTCTCACCTCCAAATGCAACGAATCATTTTAATGCAACACATCCCTAACTAATTATACCATATTTTGCCACTTATATTATGGATTTATTTCTATATAATTACATATTAACAATACAACGAAGCCTGCCCTCAGCGTATTGTTTTGATACACTGAGGGCAGGCTTCGTTGTATCGGTAGGAGATTTTATTCGGTGAGGATGAAGTCAATTTCCTGGAAGTCACCGATATGTCTATAGCCAATTTTTTGGTATATACCGATAGCTGTAGTGTTGGTACAATCAGCAAAAAGCATACAGTAGCGGCTACCCACACTGAGAATAGCGGTACTTAAAGCAGCAACTAAAGCCGTTGCGTAACCCTGTTTGCGAAACTGCGGAGTCGTATATATTGAGCCAACACATACACCTCCACGGGAAGGTGGTTCCTTAACGCCCATCGTTACCGGCACCCCATCCACTTCCCAGAAAAAGAGCTGTCCGTGCCGAACTTCATCTTCTGCCCAGGTGCGTGCATCGGTCAAATTGATTTTATATCTCAATTCAGTGCGGTAGGCCTCAGTCCATTCCTCCAACAAATCCAGATCAGACTCGCTAGCCTGCCGCATAACACCCTCAGTATCTCCGCTCCACAGCACTTCATGTAAAGCCAAAACCCGCAGATGCGCATATAAGTCAGTCAGTTGGCCAAATCGTTCGGCCCACTGCTTTGCCAAACACTCAGCAACAGGCTTAGGTCCGATGACACCCGGTAGAGAATACTGATGTCGTTCGCAATAATCAACCAATAATCTTACCGCTTCCGTCTGCCTACCTTCCCCTGCCAACATAATCCGATGAGGTGGCGTCCGTAAAATCACCAAAAAAACTTCCCCCGCGTCCTCTACTATGGCTGTAAACGGAGCAATTTCTCTATATCGCTCAATATTGAGAATGATTCCAATCATAAGATTGTTGTTGATTGGACTATGCTCTAGAAAAGGCAGTGCCCTCTCCCTAAACCTTTCAAAATTATCATAAACCGTCAGCTTCATTTTCGATCCACTCTTTCAGGAATTCACTTGAATACTTCTCTGCACATCACTCAGGCAACAGCTAATAGTTGATGCCTTGCAGACATTTTATGCTTAAATAAATCACCCTTTTATATTGAGTTCTTATCTTTCTGCAGCAAAATATATAGAGATAATGCTGGCAATAATAAAACAAATATTGAGGCGATATAATTACTATTTATGTACTCGTTTACCACATATCTTGGATTAGCTCTCACATAAACCGGATAGGCTTCGTCTGGTGGTGTTAAGGTCACCTCTTGCTTCATAAAGCGAAATGGAACCCCAAACCAAATTTCAGATAACCCACTCTCCATTTTATCTTCTTGAACCATGGGAACCGCAACGATGAACGGAGATAGGCTGACAAAGACAACAACCAAGCCAACCACTAGTAATAATTGCTTCGATGAACGTTTCATATCGTCACTGACCTCAATCTTCTCCCGACCTCTTGAATCAAATCCTCTGAAACCCCCGCAAAGGAGATGCGGAGACACCCTTTGCCCTGGGGACCAAAAGCGGACCCCGGCGTTAAGGCCAACTTAGCTTCCTCCAGAAAGCGATAAGCTAATTGCACGTCATCAATCTCGCCGAAATACGGAAAGAAGAAACAAGCACCCTCTGGCAGAAGGCATTGAATCTTAGGATACTGCTGCAATTCGTGATGAAGCAGATCACGCCGCCGCCGATAGGATTGCATCATCACCTGCACATTTTCCTGTGCTTCCGTAAAGGCTTTAACCGCCCCTTTCTGGGCAAAAGCACAAGGGGAGGAAATGAGGTGCTGATGGATGAGGAGCATAGCCTCAATCATATCCGGTGGCGCGGCCGCATAACCAATCCGCCACCCCGTCATGGCCCACCCTTTCGAAGTCGAGTTGGTCGTAATGGTTCGCTCCCACATACCTGGCAAGGTGGCAATACTAATGTGGGGTGCGTCACTATAAATAAAATGTTCATAGATCTCATCGGTTATTACCAAGAAATCATGCTCGATGGCTAATTCAGCAACAGCCATTAACTCTTCACGTGTAAAAACGGCACCCGTTGGATTATTAGGGGAATTAAACACAAACGCTTTTGTGCGCGCGGTAATCGCCGCTTTAAGTTCCTGTGGATCTGGGTGATAGTTGTTCACACGGCGCAGTGGAACTGAAACCGGTATTCCACCCGCCAAACGAATGGCCGCAGCGTAGGTGACCCAGCCCGGATCCAAAACAAGCACCTCGTCTCCGGGATTAATAAACGCTTGGAGCGCTAAGAACAAACCCTCGCGTTCACCTGCCGTAATTAAAACCTCTGTGTCAGGATCATACGTCACGCTATTTTCTGCCTGGAGTTTATTGGCGATGACCTCACGTAATTCGAGTAAGCCTCGCGAGGCGGTGTAGGTTGTATAGGTATGTGGAATCCTTAAAGCTGCAATAGCGGCTTCACTAATAATTTCAGGTGTTGCGAAATCGGGACGGGCATTGGCCATACTGATAATATCGTGACCCTCAGCACGTAGTTGCCGAACGCGGTCACTCAATTCAATCGTCGCAGAAAAATCTACACAATTCAAACGATTAGCACGCTTCATATAACTTCCCTACTCTCATAATCTCTTTTTTCTTATCATATCATAATCCATCACAAAGACACAGATATTTAGGCCCTTGACAAAGATGGTATGATAGAAATAGACGGTGCTTCTTTAACCGTTACTAGTAAAAAGTAGGAGTGACATCATGACAAATATCGAATTCTTTTCAAGTAACACTTGACCTCATTGCCACACAGCTCGGGAGTATCTCAAGCAAAATGGTTACAAATTTACAGAGCATAATATCCAATCGGACCCAACTGCTCGCCAAACATTGATTGCTCATAAAATGCGCGGCGTTCCCGCCTTTATTGTTAATGGCGAGGCCTTTGTCGGTTTAGATCTTGCAAAGCTTAATAGTCTCATAGACTACACCATAGATGATTGCCCCAACTGTCAGACACGGTTGCGTGTACCTAAAAACAAAGGGACCATTCGCGTAACCTGCCCTAACTGTCAGCATCAATTTGAAGTTGACACAAAATAGTATTCTATAAAAAAGACGAACACCAGTCAGAACTTGATTGGTGTTTTTTCTTTGCGCATTTTTATCGGCAACTTCAAGTAAGGCATAATCAAAGGAATCCTCCCCACAGTGTTGTTGAACCATTGCTAAAAAGGGTTATGAACAGGAACTGATAAAACATTTTCCGTAGCATCATAGAAGCAACCGCTGAATTTCAAATTTCCTGACCGTATTTCTGCAAAACACGCAGCGCGCGCAGGGTATTCCAGCGGCTATCCGATCCTGTTTTCTCCATGTCAAAATGCACAGCCCCCACATGCTTCTGTTGCACAGGCCAGCGCCCGTTCTTACGGCGTTTCTTTATAAGAATCTCTATAGCATCACTCATCCGCTCATCGTAAGGCACGTCCGCATCCTGCAGATAATCCAAGCACCGCAAAATATCGTAGCGCCACCGTCCTGGATACGAGAGCATCACCATGCGGCGATCAATCGTTTTCCCTGTGTGGTCCGACTGATAGAGGCGATGCCTAAGTAGAAACTCGATCGAGCTTTTTTCTAATTCTTGGATTTCCGCTAATCGATAGCCATAGCCATTGCGGCGATATTCCAAGAAACCTTCAAGTACGCTGATGGTGGAGTGGAGTGAACTGTGGACAGCCCCCGACCGGTTCTTTCGACAATTGAAACCCCCGTCAGGCATAAGTTGCGCAATCATATAATCGATCACCGTTTTTAGTTTTTCCTGATCTGCCCCAAAATAACAGGCGTAATTCAAGAACATACCGTTGATACAAACGTCGCTATTATTAACCGACCCTGAGGGATTAATTCCACCATCAATCCCCTTAGATTGATCTAAAATCATCGCGATGGTTTCTTTCACAGCTTGATTACTCTGCGCTAAACCAATATTTTTAAGATCCAACAAGGTGTAGTGGGTACTCGTCCACTTAGGCTGATAAAACCGCATTCCCCAATGCCCGTTCGTTCCTCTGGCAGCTAAAAATTGTGCCCCCCATCCTTCAGTGGCTATGCGTTTTTGCAATTTTCTTAAGGCTATTTTACTCACCTTACTAAAAGCCTTGCGCGTTTGATACTGAATTGCGACATCTCCAGATAGGAGAAACCTCAAAAGATCCGCATTTAAATAGTTGCACACTTCCCTAACCATTCGACAATCACTCTCCAATCAAGCTTATAGGTTATTTGGCTACGCAGGCTTTTTATCCTTGTAGCATTAATGGCGTTGGAATACCGTTTCTTAAGGTATTTTAGCACGTGAAGAATGCGCTCTGTTCATCATATAAGGACCTAATTACAGCTAAACCTTTCGCACCACTCATTCATAACATTAAATTTAATAATCACTTCCGAATTAAACTAAGGCAATATTCCAAGGCGGTATCCTCCCCATTAAGAATATCCTCTAAGTTTTTATCAACTACAAAGTCTGAGGCTATACCTCTCCCTTTTTCAAGGTTCTGTGCGGTCGTTGTGTAAGTTTGAGTCGGTAAATTGATTCTGATTTTCGTGTGATCCAATGTGAACGCTTGGCTATTATCATTACACGTATAAGTCGCCCCCGATGGCTGTCCGACTAGAATTGCAGCTTCATGATCCTTCACTAGACTTAAGAAATGGCCGGTTGATGAGAATGTGCCCTCATCTTGAAGTATAAATACATTTCCGCCATATCTATCATCGTAGATCTCTATTGAATGGTTAAGATCAGGATACCCCATACTCTGATCAAAATAGGTATAATCTTCTGGCATAATATAATTTAAGACCGCTACACATGCATAGGGGTCTCCGCCCCCATTACCCCGAACATCTATAATTAAATTAGGCACTCCGAATTCGTTAATTTCTTCAAAGGTCTGATCAATAAACCGCTTAAAGGATCGTCCTTCAGAAGCACCATAAAAGGCAAAGGACCCGATTTGAAGGTAGGCAATATCCCCAGCTAGCAATTCATATTGATACGCTGGTGCTTGATTCTGATTGATATGCGCACGCAGTTCTGTAAGCGACACCCCTTCAATCGTTAACATAGTGAGACCGTCATCGCCGTCGAGCTCTAAGGTATACTTAGACTGGTCCGAACTAAGATATAAACTGTAATACTTGGAGAACAAACCCCGCTCAAACAACATATAATCTTTTGGGGCCGCTTGGTTGCCATCTGAGGTCAAGCACTTCATCAGACTGTCTCTTATGTCTTGAATCGAACGATTATTGATTCCTAAGATTTCAGCACCGATACCTTCGCTCCCACCATCTAACCGTGCCGTTAGATAGTATTTGCCATCAATAACGCGAATAATCCCAGGGAAGAGTTTGGCGTCTGTTTCAAATGCTCGAATATCCGCATTGGACATGCCAACCCAGACATGACCATCCCCAATAAGAGCCCCCAATCGCACACAGAGGCGATAGAAATCTAGAAAGCCGAGATCTTCATCGATCTCTTCCATGAGTTCATCATAAGTTGCTGCAAAATCCACTTCACTCGTATAGGCATAGACATCAGGATGCCTTGTGACGATTAAGTCATATAAATCAGCGAAATCACTTTGCATGTCCGAAACTGGTTCTTGAACAGTACTTGAATTCTGACAACTGCTAAAAATCACCATACAAAGGATTAATAGTACGATATAGCGTTTCATTTCGACTCCCTTCTTGCTCGCTACAGGATCCTTCTCTAGCCTAATTGTAGTAATCAATATCCGCACATGAGTAAATTCGTCTTTCGAATTTGAAAATCACTACGCCAACAGCATTCATCAAGAATCATTTTTATAGCTTTTCCGAGTATTCGTGCTTTAATCATAAACCCGTTTACGTCTATTTACAAGTAATGGCCTTGCAAAGATTGCTCACAGGGAATTTAGTGATAATCCCTAACGCAAAGCGCGTGCGTCAGAGTGCTACCATTCTACTTTGCGTCAATCCGAATGATTTTAGCAAATTGATTGCGTAGAATGTTGTCATAGATAAGCAAAAAAAATGAGTTTCGGATGATACTCCCGAAACTCATTTGTATTTCTATCCCATTAAATAGCTTATAAAAATTAATTCCATGTGCTTACTCAGCTTTATTGGCCCTGAGCACTGCCATCAAGTAAAATCTTAATTCTAGCATTAGCGACTAGACCATTGACATACTCTTCATAGATTTTAGCTATGTTTTGCGGCACTATCCCTGCCTCATGCATTTGCTTATCCATTGTATTGCTACTTGTATGATATATTTTATCTCTCATTATTCAATGACATTCTTTTTTGCCCGATTAAGCGATGGAAATCCTTCCCCCGGATTCGCTTCAAACGTTCAAAACGTATCAAAAACGTCCAATTCTGTTGATTCTAAAACAATTCTTAACAGGATTGAACATAATCAATACGTTTTTATGCAAAACCAAAGGGTTAAAAAAGGGTTAATTTAA
>CAZVAO010000007.1:28984-41115 GCA_964625175.1 uncultured Clostridiaceae bacterium | reverse complement strand
CACTAGTCCCCAATCTCTAGTCCCTAGTCCCTAATCCCCAGTCCCTAGTCCCTAATCCCTAGTCCCTAATCCCTAATTACCGTGAAATCAAACAAAAACGAGGCCGAAATCGACCTCGCAACTTTTTTGATTATTAATTAATGATTATTCTTCCTGTTCAATCGTATGCATCGGACACTTAGCTACGCACAGTCCACAGTTGATACATTTTTCATAATCAATCACTGCCACGTTATTATCCATAGAAATGGCTCCGACTGGACAATTCTTCACACACAATTGACAGGCTATACACCCTTCTTTACATACTTTGCGGGTGTCTGCTCCCTTGGCATGGGAACTACAGAGTATATGGACTTTCTTTGTCTCATCGACCATTTGCATAAGGTTTCGGGGGCAAGCTAAAACACATTTCCCACAACTTACGCATTTTTCAGCATCAACGATTGGTAACCCATTCTCACCAATTTTTAAGGCATCGAAAGCACACGCTTCCACGCAATCGCCGAGACCTAAACAGCCAAATGTACACCCTTTAAAGCCACTAGCTACACTCGTTGCAGCCTGGCATGTCATAATACCATCATATTTAAAACGTTCTGGCGCAATTTCACGATCGCCACGACACATCACTTTTGCAATCTTCTTGTTACCGGTTGGGGCTTCTTGGCCCATAATTTCACCCAGTACTTTCGCTAGCGCGGCGCCACCAACTGGGCAACCATCCACCGCAGCCTCGCCACTAATGACAGCCGCTGCAAATCCCGCACACCCTGGATAACCACAACCGCCACAGTTTGCTCCTGGAAGTGCCCATAAAACCTCTTCTTCCCGTGGATCAATTTCAACATGAAATGCTTTGGATCCAATAGCAAGTAAAACAGCAAACAGTAAACCTAAGCCACTTAAAGCAAGAACAGCTTCTAACATTTTTCTACCGCCTTTCTAGATTACGCCCTGGAAGCCACTGAAGGCTAGAGCTAGAATTCCAGCAGTAATTAATGCTATGGGCAAACCTTGGAAAGAGAGTTGAATATCGCTCTCATCAAGTCGTTCGCGAATACCAGCTAAGAGGACAAGTGCCAAGGTAAAGCCTAAAGCTGCACCCACACCATTAAAAACAGATTCAATGAGATTATATTCACTCGTGATATTCAGAAGTGCAACACCTAATACCGCACAATTCGTTGTAATCAGAGGAAGAAACACGCCAAGCGCCTGATAAAGCGTTGGACTAGACTTCTTAATAAACATTTCTACCAATTGCACAAGCGTTGCGATAACTAAAATAAACATGATCGTCTGCAAATATTCAAGCTTTAATGGTTCTAACAGGTACTTTTGTAAGGTCCAAGTAACGGCTGAAGCCATCGCCATTACAAATGTAACTGCAGCACCCATCCCGAGTGATGTTTCGACTTTATTTGAAACGCCAAGGAAGGGACATATCCCTAAAACTTGTTTAAACACAAAGTTATTAACGATCGCAGCACTGGCTAAAATAACTAATAGCGATTTAATCATGCTTGTTTACCTCCTTTTTTACGAAACCCATACCAACGAATAAATGCTAGTATTAATCCTAAGGTGATAAACGCACCTGTGGAACTCGACATCACCCGGAAAGGAATATAACCAGGAATGAGTTGAAAACCAAAAATCGCGCCTGATCCTAATAGTTCACGGATCGAACCCAAAATCGTAATGGCCATCGTAAATCCAATACCCATTCCTAAGCCATCACCGATGGATTCAATGATTGAAGCTTTCGAAGCTAAGGCCTCAGCTCTTTGAAGAATTAAACAGTTTACAACGATTAAAGGAATAAATATGCCCAATACCTTATGTAAGTCAGGTAGATAAGAGAGCATTAATAGATCAACCATGGTTACAAACGTAGCGATAACCACAATAAAAGCAGGAATACGAACTTCACCTGGAATAATTTTTCGCAATATTGATATCACGATATTTGAACCAAGTAAAACAAATGTCGTCGCTAATCCCATACCGATCGCATTTGTGGCCGTAGTCGTAACCCCTAAGGTCGGGCACATCCCCAGCAGCATCACAAATACAGGGTTCTCGGTGATAATACCATTACGAAATCTTTGCATAAATGACATTTCTAATTACCTCCCGATATTGTATCGCGGAAAAACTCTGCAGCCTTAGTAATCGCTTTATTGGCTGCTTTAGAAGTGACAGTAGCCCCTGCCAAAGCATCAACCGTTGATCCCAGATCGAAGTTATCGGATGCCAAATTCATGCCATCATATTGCTCTAGAAACCACGGTTCAGTGAGGATACGATCGCCATAACCCGGTGTTTCTAATTGAGCCATTACTTTTACTGTGCTTATTTGACCGTTCATTTCACAGATGACCATTAAATCAACAGAGCCACCGAATCCCACGGCACTAGTTGGGATGGCAATCCCAAAAGGTTCATTGTTCTTCGTAGCTACATAGTAGAGTACCTTATCAGAATCTTCAGCCGTAATGAATTGATAATCATCGGCTCCAGGGAGCATCTCGTTTAGAATTTCCAGAGACTGAGCCAAGGTGCGTTCTTTGATGATTGGAGCTGCAATTTCATTATAGACATAAGAAAGCATCGTAGCAGAAATAATACAGATGATGGTTAAAACCAATACTAATTTTAGAGATTTAGGCATTCTTAACACCTCCAAAAAGATGGGGTTTTACAACTTTATCAATCAATGGTGTTAAGGCATTCATAATTAGAATTGAAAACATGACTCCTTCAGGTAAAGCACCCATTTCACGAATGATCACAGTGATTAAGCCACACCCTACGCCAAAAACCAATTGACCTGTTTTCGTAATCGGTGAGGTAACCATATCGGTTGCCATGAATACCGCACCATAGGCAACACCACCAGCCATCACAGCAAAGATGGGATCAACCCCAAATGCAACAGAAAGCGCTGCTGTCGTAGCTAGATATGCGACTGGAATATGCCACGATATATGCCCACGATAAAGCAAAAATAAAGCGCCCAGTAAAATAGCTAAAACTGATGTCTCTCCTAAACAACCCCCATAATTACCGATAAATAAGCGTAGATAATCGCTACTTCCAGCAACGAGAGGCGTGGCTGTTGATACAGTATCAACCAATTGCCATTTCGACATGTATACGGGAAAAGCAGTAAATAGTATAGCTCGTCCCACTAAAGCCGGGTTAAATGGATTTTGCCCAATCCCCCCAAATACGTGTTTACCAATAAAAATCGCTAAAGCGGAGCCTAACATTGCCATCCAAAGCGGTAATAACGGCGTGATGACTTGAGCAAGAATCAAACCCGTAATCGCTGCGCTGCCATCACCGAATATTTTCTTGCCAGTTAATCCCTTGAAACCGTTCTTGAGAAGGGCCTCTGTTAACATCGCACTCACCATACAGCCAAGCATCAGCACTAATGCGTCCAACCCAAATGTTAAAATTCCGGAAATACTAACTGGTATCAAAGCAATTAAAACATCTTTCATAATCCGCTGAGTTGAGTCTTTAGTCCTCAAATGGGGACTATGGGTAACAACTAAATTCATATGACCTACCCCCCTATCTTCTCATCCTTGCCCGAACTTCGTTCTTAGCAAGTTTTATTGATTGAATTAAATTTCGCTTGGCTGGACAAATATAGGTGCAAGCACCACATTCAATACAATCTAATACATGATTCGTAGCTGCTTCGTCATACTTTTCAAAGCGCGATAACTTATCTAGCTTGCTTGGAACTAAGTTAATGGGACAAGCATCGACGCAACGCCCGCAACGAATACAAGCAGATTCTGGGGTTCGATCAATCTCTGACTCTTTAAAAGCCACAATACCGCCAATACGTTTCTCAGTTGGGAAATCGAGGTGGTATTGCGCAAAACCCGTCATAGGCGCGCTGACTACAATTTTACCCGTATCTTCTGCAAATCCACCACTGTATTCAACGACTTCGCTCATCATCGTTCCGATACGAACACGGAGATTAGCGGGTTTGTTAGCGGCTCTTCCACTAACGGTCATGACCCGCTCAATAAGTGGCTTACCTGATTTAACAGCTTCTGCAACCGCAACAGCTGTATGAATATTGCAAACAACAACGCCGATATGCATTGGCAATTTACCCGAAGGGACCGTCCGATTTAAGACAGAGGCAATGATCTGTTTCTCTCCACCTTGTGGATACTTGGTTACCATTGGAACGACCTTAAGTGATGGGTAGCTTTTAATCGCTTCCTGCATCTGTTTAATGGCCTCAGGTTTATTGTTTTCGATCGCAATATAGCCGCGATCAACATTGACCGCTTTCATGAAAGCGAGTAAGCCTTCTGCAACTTTTGCGCTTTCTTCAATCATCAATCGATTATCGCAATTTAAAAAAGGCTCGCATTCCGCACCATTCAAGATGATGCTATCCAATTTAACATCTTCTGGAGGGAGAAGTTTGACATAGGTCGGAAAACCTGCTCCACCTAGACCTGTTATGCCTGCCTCTTTGATAATGTCAACGATTTCTTTACTTGTTAAATCTTCCAGTTTACGATCAAGATCGCAACCTTCAATCCATTGATCTTCCCCATCGCTTTCGATGATAATACAGGTATCAACTTGTCCACTTACGACTTCACGCGTTAAAACCCGTTTTACTTTTCCCGATACAGATGAATGTACGGGGGCTGATACAAAGCCACCCATTTCACCGATTTTCTGACCAACTAAAACCAAATCATTGATTTTGACTAAGGGCTTGCAAGGAGCGCCTATATGTTGGCTCATGGGGATTGTCACAGTTGCAGGAATTGGCATCGTTTCGATTGCCAGATGTTCTGTTAGTTCTTTAAACTCTGGAGGATGTATACCTCCTTTAAATGTTACCGCAGTCACCTTCTAACCTCCTAAAAAAATATATTCTTTATATGTCGGAAATACCGTGGTCTGGCACTATCGTCTAAAATCATAGCGATACAGTCAAACCGCAGCTGGCAATTGGGAGAGATGCGCTCCTTCATCAGATAATATTCTGCAAGTTTCCTCAAACGTCTTTGCTTGGTCGTGTTAACAGACTCTTCAGGAAACCCAAAGGAGGCACCACTTCTAGTCTTTACTTCGACAAAAACTAGAATGTTATGATGCTTGGCTATGATGTCCAATTCACCAAATGGGCATCGCCAATTTTGCACAATGATCTGATAACCCTTGCGCTTTAAAAACTGGATGGCTATTTGTTCTCCGCGTTTACCTAGCTCAATGTGCTTACTCATGCAAACCTTTCAAAAAGCTAAGTCGGTGAAGTGGCGTAGATCCGTTAAGTAATAATGCTGCCCGATGCTCGGCAGTGGGATACCCTTTGTTGCGGGCAAAAAGATATTGCGGATATAAACCATCAAAGTAGGTCATTAAGCGATCACGAACCACTTTAGCGACAATTGAAGCCGCTGAAATGACCCTAACTTTGGCATCGCCACCTATTATAACATGTTGTTTGATATTTAGAATAGGAATTTTTTGATTGCCATCAACCAACACAAGGTCAGCTGCAATCTCTAAATTATTGACGGCATCCTTCATCGCAGCAAGTGATGAAACAAGGATATTATCGCGATCAATTTCGGCTGGTGTTCTGAGTCCTAGACCGATTGCCAAAGCTTCGCCTAATATTCGTTCAAATAATTGGTCGCGGACTTCAGCCTTCAGCTTTTTAGAATCATCAAGCAAGCGATTAGCAGAAAAATCAAGAGGCAGAATGACACTTGCAGCTACGACCGGGCCTGCCAAGGGACCTCGACCGACTTCATCTACGCCCGCAATGTAGCGATAGCCCTGAGCGTGATAAGCTAATTCTGTTTCTAGCATTTCTTCCATATGTCGTTTTTCAGCCGCACATTTTCTTAAGTAGCGTTGTTCGCGTTCTAAAATTCTTTGAATCCCCTGCCGCTCATCGCAGGCCAAAGCCTCTCGCAAAGCATCATGTTTACACGCATCATTGCGACACGCTTCTAGTTGTAATGCGGCTTCTTTAATCGTAAGACCTTGTTTATTCATGATGCAATGGCGGCCTTTCCAAAGTAAATCGTCCATACTTGCCCGTGCGGAATTCAGATAATATGACAGCTTTTGCTCTCTCTAAATCATAGAGTTGGCCCGGCAGTAAAAACCCTCTTCTCTGAGCAAAATTCAGCAAATACTCTGCAAGTGTCTCTTCAGTAGCCAGACCCTTTTCTTTCAGGACCTCATGGATATACCCAGCAATATCATCAAGTGGATACCCCACACTAGAGATTGCTCCTGTTGATGCCATTCGACAGGCAGCCACTTGGTCATCTAATTTTGGCCATAAAACACCCGGTGAATCAAGTAACTGTATTTGCCCCTTAATGTTAATCATCTGCTGACCCCTCGTTAAGCCAGGTTTAGCGCCTATACGTGCGGATCTTTTTCCGACCAAAGCATTGATCAGTGAGGATTTCCCGACATTGGGAATGCCGACAACCATAACACGAGGAACACGCATCGCCTTCTTAGTCACCTTGCTCTTCCTCACAAACGTCGTGGAATACTCAACTATAAAATTAAGATCACGTTTTGTAAATTTTCCACCTGTGCTAACAGTCAAAATAGTTAAAAGGTCTTGAGATTTAAAATAGTCCACCCAATCTTTACTAAGTTGAGGATCCGCTAGATCTGCTTTATTGAGGATAATCACACGGGGCTTATTGCCTAAAATATCCTCGATAATGGGATTCGCACTCGACAAAGGGATTCGTGCATCACGAACCTCAAGGACTACATCGACTTTTGCTAAATTACTTTCTATTTGACGGCGGGCTTTGGCCATATGGCCAGGATACCAATGAACACTCATAAATAGTCCTCCTTATCTTGTAATTATTTGCCAGTTTGCGGGTGGCCAAACCACAGAAAAAGCCTTGCCTTTGAAACGTGTGTACTCAACAAAACCAATTTCCGAATAACGACTATCCAGACTACAGCTGCGATTATCACCCATCACAAAGAATTTACCAACTGGCACCACAGCCTCCACATACGACCCCTCAGTACTGTTATTCAAATAAGGCTCCTCTAGCAGATCACCATTAATAAAAACATGGTTGTCCTGAATCGCTATGCGGTCTCCAGGTAAAGCAATAATCCGTTTAACAATATTCTGATTACGATCCAAGTGATCATCAATCACAACGATATCGCCTCGTTGGTAACTAGTGATATCGTCGATCATTTTGGAAATCATAATCTTATCGCCATCATGCAGGTTTGGCAACATAGAGTCTCCATAGACAATATATATTTCAGCGACAAAAGTTCTAATACATACTGCAAGTATAATTGCTACAACTACTAATATAATCAACTCATAGACCTTTTTAGTCATCTTACCACTCCTAAACACAACACCTTATTATAACGTAATACATCGTTGTTTTATAGCGTTTTATGAATATTTCATGAACAATGATCAAAATTGGAGTTCGCACTAAATAAAAACACTCCCTTAAGTCTAACAGCGATTTGCTATTAAATATAAAGGAGTATTTTATATAATTATCTAGTACGTCGTTCTTTGATTCTTGCGGCTTTACCTGTACGGTCACGAAGATAATACAGTTTAGCACGTCGAACTCTACCGTGACGAACGACTTCAATATGGTCAATCCGTGGAGTATGAAGCGGGAATACACGTTCTGTGCCGATACCATAAGATACGCGGCGGACAGTAAAGGTTTCTTTCAAACCACCACCGTGACGCTTAATGACAATACCTTCAAAAACCTGAATTCTCTCACGATTACCTTCTTTAACTTTCACGTGCACTTTAACAGTGTCACCCGTTTTAAAAGAAGGGATGTCATCACGCATTTGCTTCTGCTCTATAGAGCGAAGTATATCCATTACTATTCACCCTTTCTGAGATATTTAATATTTTTGGATTCTAATAAATCCGGTCTAACAGCTTTAGTGCGTTTAAGCGCTTGCTCGGAACGCCATGCTGCTATTTGTTGATGATTACCTGATAATAGAACTGGAGGAACCTCTAAACCGCGAAAAACTCGTGGCCGAGTATATTGTGGATAGTCTAAAAGTTCATTTGTAAATGACTCACTATCCAAGCTGGCATTATTACCTAATACCCCAGGAATAAAACGGGCTACAGCATCAATTAGAACTAATGCTGGCAACTCACCACCAGTTAACACATAATCACCAATCGAAATTTCTTCATCAATTAATTGCTCTCGCACTCTTTCATCGATTCCCTCGTAGTGGCCACATAGTATAACGATATGGTCTTCCTCAACCAAACGCACAACATGCTGGTGGTCAAGCACGATCCCTTGAGGTGTCATAAAGATGGACCTAAAATTCTTGTTTTGCACGTTTAAATAATCAAATGCTCGAAAAATCGGTTCCGGCTTCATGACCATGCCAGCTCCCCCACCAAATGGGGAATCATCTGCAGTATGATGCTTATCGGTTGTAAAATCGCGTAAATCGAGTACTTCAACTTCTAACAAATCTTTAGCTAAAGCCTTAGATATAATACTGTGCCCCAAAGATTGGTTAATCATTTCAGGGAATAGAGTTAATACCGTGATTTTCATAGGGCTATAGCTCCAATAATCCATTAGGCAAAACGACATCAATTACCTTATTCACAATGTCTACACTAAGAACGAATTCTTTTACAGCTGGTAGCAAAATCTGTTGTTGTGAAGGTGTTGCAATCACATATACGTCATTGCCTCCAGTTGCTAGCACATCTACTAATTTTCCTAACGCCTGACCTTCACATATGACGCTACAGCCAATTAAATCAGCAAGATAATAGCTATCCTTAGGTAGTTGTGGTAACTGATCCTGTGGAAGATAGAGTAAAGCACCTTTGATACTCTCAGCTTCTTCAATACTTTTTATCTCATCAATGCTTAACACCCATTGTCCCTTTGACCCTGAGCGTGCTGAACTTATAGTTAGTTCACGATAAGAATTTGCTGATTCAAGTAGAGAAAGATTGGTTATTTTTTTTAACATCCTAGGTGGTGTAATGATTGGAATGACTTTTATCTCACCATTTAAGCCATGTGTGCCGACCACTTTGGCGACTGTAATAAACTCACTCGTCCCCATTTTTACCACCATGTCTAATCTCAATAACAACGCCATCACGTAAAACAATCTCTTTGCTATAAGCTTCGAAAAAGTTATCTCCAACTGCTAAATCAACAGAAGTTTGTACTTGAGTTTGAAGAATTTCTTGACCATTCTCCCACTTTTGAGCAACAGCAATCCGTTCAAGAGATTGGTGCAATTGCTTTTCAAGGTCGTCTTCCACTTGTTTGAGCTGCTGAAGCACGCTTTGAAGCTGCTCACTATCTTCTGAAAGTCTTTGTCCATAGAATTGCTTCTGAAAATCAACTTGAGCAATTTTATCACGCAATTCTTGTTCTTGGCGCTTTAGATTGGTCAACGTTTTTTCTTTCAGTTTCGATGTGACTATCGCTTTCACTGCCGTGTTAGCAATTATTGTTATTGCTTGATTACTCATTAGCAATCTCTATTCTTTGATATCGATATCAACCCAGACACGCTGGTTTTGCTTGTAACCGGCAGCTTTAGCGACTGTACGAATAGCTTTAGCAGTACGACCTTGCTTGCCGATGACACGACCCATATCAGGTTCTAAAACACGAAGTTTCACTAATAGTCCCTTGTCATCTGTGCTCTCAGTGATCGTTACCTCTTCAGGATTGTCTACTAAGGCCTTGGCAATAATCTCAACTACGCTTTTCATGCTTAAGCCTCCTCGCTATAAACTCCAGCTTTTTTTAGTAATGTCTTGACGGTCTGAGACGGCTGTGCACCTGTACCAATCCAGTACTGAGCACGCTCAACTTTTACGTTCAACTCAATTGGTTCACGGGTTGGATTGTAGTAACCGATTTCTTCTATGAATCGACCATCACGTGGTGATCTAGAGTCCGCTACGACAATTCTGTAAAATGGGGATTTTTTAGCACCCATTCTCTTCAGTCTAATTCTTGTTGCCATTGTGACACCTCCTTCCTATTTAAAAGGAAATTTGAATTTATTATTTTTCCCACCGCGACTGCTTTGGTTAAATTGCTTGAGCATACGGCGAGTTTGGGAAAACTGTTTAAGCAGACGATTGACCGCCTGTATGGATGTACCGCTGCCTGCAGCGATACGCTTGCGACGACTACCATTGATAATCTCAGGCTTCTCACGTTCTTCAGCAGTCATTGACTTTACAATGGCCTCCGTACGTGCGATTTCTTTTTCATCAACTTTAATATTTTTCATTTGCTTCGCATTACCCATGCCCGGTATCATTGAAAGCATATCTTCGAGGGGTCCCATATTGCGCATCTGTTCCATTTGAGCCAGAAAATCGTTGAATGTGAACTTATCACTGCGAATCCGTTCTTCTAACTTTTGCATCTGCTCCATATCAAATGAACTTTGGGCCTTTTCGATTAGAGTGAGGACATCACCCATTCCGAGAATTCGAGAAGCCATGCGATCTGGATGGAACTGCTCTAAGGCGTCCATCTTCTCACCCATACCCGCGAATTTGATTGGGCAACCAGTAACCTCGCGAATTGATAAAGCTGCACCACCGCGACTATCACCATCAAGCTTTGTCATAATCACACCGGTAATGTTAACTTTTTCTTTGAATATTTGAGCAACATTTACGGCATCCTGCCCCGTCATAGCATCAACGATCAACAAGGTTTCTGTCGGCTTAAGGAAATCCTGCAGAACAACAAGCTCTTGCATCATATCCTCATCAACATGCAACCGACCTGCGGTATCCACAATCATGAGGTCATGGGCTTGCTCTATCGCGTATTTGCGTGCAGCTTCACTAATGCGCAGCACAGACTTTTCACCTTCAATAGCAAAGGTATCAACACCAATCTGTTTCCCGACCACCTGTAATTGTTTAACTGCAGCAGGACGATAGACATCACAAGCCACTAAAAGTGGATTGCGACCATTTTTGCGCAGATATAAGGCGAGTTTACCCGCATGGGTTGTTTTACCCGCACCTTGTAAACCGACGAGCATGATGGTTTGGGGCTTAGGTCCGTTAAGCTCGAGCTTACTAACCGTTCCTCCAAGGAGACTCACCATCTCATCATATACAATTTTTATAACCTGTTGACCCGGTGTAATACTCTTGAGGACTTCTTCACCAGTTGCTTTTTCTCTTATTGAATCAATAAATTTCTTAACGATCTTAAAATTTACATCAGCTTGTAAAAGAGCCATTCGCACTTCGCGCAAGGCCGCATTTACATCTTTTTCGGTTAATTTGCCTTTACCACGCAACTTACGAAAGGTGTCTTGAAGCTTTTCGGTTAATCCTTCAAAAGGCATATTACTCCTCCTGCTCGTCTATTTTCTGCAGTAATTGCAGCACTTGATGATCATTCGAATTGTGTTGTGAATCTAAAATTTCGATAATTTCAGTGACTATATGTTTACGACGTTCAAATTTTGCGACTAATCCAAGTTTTTTTTCATAATCCTTTAGAAGTTTGGCACTGCGTCTTAGCAGGTCATGAACACCTTGTCGACTAATTGAAATGTTTTCGGCTATCTCTGCTAGTGATAAGTCCTCAGAATAATACATCTCTAAGGCATAACGCTGCTTGTCAGTGAGTAGTTGTGCATAAAAATCTAAAAGCATATTCATTTCTGTAGTTTGCTCTAACATAATCTACCTCCGAATGACTTAACCTATTTTACAGATAAAAAAACAAATGTCAAGTGATTTTACTTGACATTTGCGGATTTTGACGAAATTGTTTATATGGGATCATATTAATCGTCAAAAGACGTTAGATTATTGAGAATGTGCTCGGTCAAGGCGCACGGTTTCGAACAGGCCAAAGCAGTACAAGCCGTACGCTTTGGGTTGGAAGAAAGCGAGCAACACAGAGCGGGTGCCTTCTCAGTAATCGATACAAATGTCGAGTGCTTAACTTGACATTTGCGGATTTTGACGAAATTGTTTATATGGGATCATATTAATCGTCAAAAGACGTTAGATTATTGAGAAT
>CAZVAO010000007.1:0-28884 GCA_964625175.1 uncultured Clostridiaceae bacterium | reverse complement strand
TCTCAGTAATCGATACAAATGTCGAGTGCTTAACTTGACATTTGCGGATTTTGACAAAATTGTTTATATGCCGTGTAAATAAAGGTCAAAAGACGCCTTGGTTATTCCTCTCGCTTAAACAAGGCTTGGATAAATGCTTCCTTATCAAAAGGAAGTAAGTCTTCAACTTTTTCGCCGATTCCAATAAATTTGACAGGAAGACTATACGTTTTCGCAATATTAAAAATAACGCCACCTTTTGCTGTTCCATCCATTTTTGTTAGAATAAGTCCACTCAAATTTGTGGCATCATTGAAGGCGGAAGCCTGGAGCACACCGTTCTGCCCAGTCGTAGCATCAATGATTAGCAGTGTTTCGTGTGGGGCATCTGGCACTTCACGCTGCAAAACGCGCCCTATTTTTGCCAACTCATTCATCAAATTCTTCTTATTATGCAAACGTCCTGCCGTATCGATCAGTAACACATCATATTGACGGGCACGAGCAGCATGAATAGCATCAAAAATCACTGCTGCAGGGTCACCGCCGGGTTCATGTTTAATGATGGCACTCCCTGTGCGATCTGCCCAGATGGACAATTGCTCTGCCGCAGCGGCTCTGAAGGTATCTGCTGCAACTAACATGACTTTCTTGTTCTGTTTTTTGAGAATACTGGCGAGTTTACCGATGGTGGTGGTTTTGCCAACGCCGTTAACACCAACCACTAGGATTACACTGATTCCCTCTTCGTTTAAAGCTAAGGGCGAGGTGTCAGGAATCGTGGCACTCATCATATCCTGTAAAATTTGATAGAGTTCCATTACATCTTTAATGCGATCCTGAATCGCTTTTTCACGCAGTTCTTCCAAAACTTCAAAAACAAGCTCCGCACTGATATCGGCTGAAATCAGAATTTCTTCAAGATCCTCATATAATTCTTCTGAAATATATTTATGTTTCAGAAAGGCGCCGAATAAGCGCGATGTTAAGTTTTCTCGCGTCTTCGTCAAGCCTTCCTTGATTCGATCAAAAATGCTCATGATTAGGACTCCTTTTAATGTTTATTTTTAGTGTCCATTGCCACACTGACGACTTTAGAAATACCTTTTTCCTGCATGACAACCCCAAATAAATAATCTGCTTTAACCATTGTGTGTCGCGAGTGGGTAATAGCAATAATTTGAGTATTTGCAGATATTTGATGCCAGAATTCAGCTAACCGAATATTATTCACTTCATCAAGTGCAGCATCCACCTCATCAAAAATACAGAATGAAGAAGGTTTAAGCCGTGCGAAAGCTAGTAGAAGGGCGATGGCTGTTAATGACTTTTCACCACCTGAAAGCTGGGCCATATTCTGAACTTTTTTGCCAGGTGGACAGACATTGAGTGTAATGCCGCTGTTGAAGAGATCACCATCAAACTCCCAGTTAATCTCTGCATTGCCTCCCTGGAATAAATCATAAAAGATTAAACTAAAGTTCTTGTTGACAATATTAATCGTCGTCTCCAACTTAGCATAGCACTGATTATCGAAGTCGCTGATGATTGACCGCAAACGTTCGGCCGTTTCTTCAAGATCTGTTTGTTGATTTTTGAGAAATTCGATACGTTCTAAGCGACGTTCTAAGTCTGCAATCGAACCATAATCCACATTTCCAAGACTGGCAATCGCTTGATCCAGTTTCTTCAATGACTGACGCAAACTGCGCAGATCGACATCAGGAACAGCTGGGTCCGAACATTCCTTTCTGCTAATCTGTGCTTTATAGAGTTCAGCCTCAACGTATTTATGGCTTGTTTGTTGCTCAATTTGATTCTTTTCTAAGCGCAATTGTCGATTCTTAAGCCGTTCACTTTGTTCCGTTAAATCGTCAGTATCGCGTCTGTTCTGAGCTTGCTCGCCGATTTTTAACTCAACTAAATTGGAATATCTTTGTACAGCTGTCCCTAGCGCATGGGAATCTTCTAATGCGCGATTTAAAGTGGTTTGATATTGATTTTGTTGTTTTAATAGAGTTGCAAAACTCGCTGTTTGAACTTCCAATTCAGCTTCAAGTCGCAAACGCTGTTCAACAAGTTGCTGTTCAGATCGTTTACCACTTGCAATATTGATAACCAAGCTCTGAATATTGTTTTCAAACAAGCGCTGGTCTGCCTCTAATACCGTTCTTTGCTGCTGCAGAGCAATCCGCTCTGTATTATACGCTCGCGATTGCTGTAATTCTCTCACGATATCGTTAAGACGCTCTTGTACGCGCTTAACCTGTGCATAGTTGGCTATTAATTCCTTGTTTATACGTTGGCACTCCACTCTGGAATGTGTCAATCTATTTTCTTGTTCTTCATAATTCTTCTGTTTTCGATCGATATTGGTGCTTAAGAAGTATTCTGTTTTTTCTAATTTTAGAATCTGATTGTATAACTCAGTGATTTCTAAACGCTTATTCTGTGCTTTCTGGTGAAACTCCGTTGCCAACACAGCGTGCTCTGCTACTTGAGCTTCTACTTGATCGCTGAGTTCCTCTAGAACGATATTCTCGGCTTCCAATTCCTGTAGTTTTTGCTGTCTAGATAGTAGCTCTTCGTTGTAATTATTTTTTTGCTTGCCGCCTGAAATAGACCCACCAGGCGAGAAAACCTCACCGGTTAAGGTGACGACCACAAGCCCTGGGTGCTTGTGTTGTGTTAAACGCAAAGCCGCCTGCTGATCCCTAACCACAACCACGTTGTTAAGTAGATATTTTATGGCTTTACTTGCTGCGGGATTAACCGTTACCAGGTCAATCGCCCGACCTAAATAGGCATCATCAGTAGTAAAGTGCGAGGGAATACTACGCAAGCTGGGACTAATACGATCAAGTGGCAAAAAAGTCGCTTTTCCCGCGCGGCTATCTCGCAACATTTTAATAGCCACAGTCGCTGATTTGCCATTTTGAGCGACAATATACTGAGCTTGACCGCCTAAAGCAGCGCTAATCGCTGTTTGATAATCGGTTGGAACTGTAATCAGCTCTGTGATGACCCCAATGATGTCAGCGTAAATTTGTGGTTGCTTTTGCTTTTGCAACATGACCGCTTTTACACCACTAAAGTAACCGGTGTACTCACTACTCAATTTCTGATAAAGGCTAAGTTGAGAGCGATTATTTCGCAATTTATTGCCAACTTCAACCTGTTGTTGCGCATAGGCTTTGCTTTTTTGTTCAATCTCAGTAATCTGATTGGCTAACCGATTGCCCATAGACTGTTGTTCGGTTAATTCCTCTTTAATTTTTGCTAGATTGTCTGTGATCTGTTGATGCTGTTCTTGGTCTGTATCCACTTGCACAGCTAAATTAGCTAATTCTTTTTCAAAATCACGAATACTCGTTGTTAAACTAGCTTTACGTGCTTCATTACTGCTAATTTTTTCACGTAGGGAACCTAATTCCTCTTGCAGCTTGCTATTTTCACTCTCTAAATAAGGCAAATTAAAAGGCTTAAGTAAGTGGTCTAATTCCGATAATCGCTTAATCACCTGTTCCAATGCATCCGAGGTGGTGGCAATCTTAAGCGAATACTCTTGTAAACTTCGTTCACTTTTACTAATATCCGCTACTACTGTTTGTTCACGGCTCTCAACTTCTGACCATTCATTCTTGCGCTTCTGCAATACTTGTTGACGATCAGCAATCGAAATTGATATTTCCTCTAAACGCGAATTAAAGTTTTCAACGACACCCTCACATTTAATCAGCTCTTTTTCAGTCTCAACTTGTTTACTCTGTAGCTCATAAAGCTCCGCCTCCAGGATTGCAAACTCCGATTTTAAATGAATTAATTTTATTTCATTATCCTCGAGATCTTGCTTGCAAATATCGATTTGACGGTTTACTTTTTTAATTTTTTCAATAGAAACGCGAAAATCGTTGATCAATAACGTGCGAAACTGTGTCAAGCGTTCTGCTGATAATTCCTGATGCAAATGGGCTTTTTCAGCACGTTTTTGCAAATTAGCGATATCAGAAGTAAGTTCAGTCACTAAGTCATTAAGTCGCTCAATACCTTCTGCATTTTTATGTAATTGAGCTTCAGTAGCAAATTTTTGCTCTTTATATTGCGAAATACCCGCAGCATCTTCAAACAGTAAACGCAGGTCTTGTGGACGCGACTGTAAAATTTGCTCAACTTTCCCCTGTCCAATAAAGGCATACGTATTGCGTCCGATTCCCGAGCTTGCTAATACTTTGGTGATATCTTTGAGGCGGCATGACTGCCCATTCAACAAGTATTCGCTTTGGCCAGATCGAAATAGACGTCGCGTGATTTCGACGACTTCGCTATCCATAAGCTGACGGTCTGGATCGGCGATGACTACCGTCACCTCAGCCATCCCTACCGCATTTCGTGATGCACTCCCAGCGAATATAACATCTTCCATTTTGCTACTACGTAGATTGCGTGGACGTTGTTCACCTAATACCCATAGTACTGCCTCATAAATATTTGATTTACCACAACCATTTGGACCGACAACAGCAGCTAAACCGCGGTGGAAGACAACTTCGGTTTTATCCGCAAAAGACTTAAAACCATTAATTATGCACTTTGATAAATACATAGTACTCCCCCGCTTTCTCTTTGGTGTTTTTAAGCATCCTAAACGGATATTAAACTAGGCATACCTTCACAGAGATGGTATACCTAAGTAAAACTTATTTATTCAAACCAATATTTTCGTTTTTCATTAACCAGCTCTTTGCAGCAAGTTGCTCTGCCGCCTTCTTATTGCGTCCATGACCACTTGAACTGAATTCACCGTTTATATATAAGCCGATTTCGAATTCCCTGCTATGATCAGGTCCCACCATGTTTATTAAGCGATACTCAATGATAACCTGATTTTCTTGTCCCTGCAATAATTCTTGTAAGCGGGTTTTATAATCATCATCAATCGTAGAGGCTGCTAGTTGTAGCAATTGATCAAAGTTTGCTAGAATAAATTGACGCGCAATCTCAATACCAGAATCTAAGTAGATTGCCCCAATGATTGCCTCTAAAACATCTGCCAATAAAGCTGCTCGCTGATTACCGCCAGAAGATAATTCTCCCTTACCAAGAATCACAAATTGCTCGATCTGCAATTGACGTGCGACAATTGCCAAACTTTTCTGTCGCACAATCTTTGCTCGCATACGTGTCATGCGCCCCTCAGGATATTGTCCTGGGTTGCGGTACAAAATCTCACTAATCACCAGTTCCAAGACAGCATCACCCAAAAATTCCAACCGCTCATAGTTTGAAGTATGACCTTGTTCATTCGCTGCTGACACATGTGTCAGTGCCATTATGAGCAAATCCTCATTCTTGAAATTGATTCCTATTAATTTTTGAAATGAGTGAATCTTCTTAGAAATTGAAGTCATACTAGAATTTGGCTTCTAAAATTCGTAAAGCATCACCAATTGTACGGATATCCTCAATTTCATCATCGGTGATTTCAACGCTAAATGCTTCTTCAACTGCCATGATAACTTCAACTAAATCAATGGAGTCGGCCCCTAAATCCACGCTAAAATCTGCAGTTTCTACGAGCTGCTCCTCGGTGATACCACTGAGTTTATCCAACAAAATTCCCTTTAAGGTACTATAATGATCCATAATTATTCCTCCTTAGAATTCAATGCACTTGTAAATTTTTTAATTAGCTCCAATTCATGGAATGCAATCGCCTGATCTATCGCGATAGCAATAGCCTCGGCACTTGCACTTCCATGACATTTTACAGCAATATTTTTCAAGCCCAAAAGAAAACCACCACCATACTTATTGTAGTCAAGTTTTTGTCTGAGTTCCATTAAAGCGGGTTTCGCTAAAGCTGCTCCCATTTTCGTTCTGAAGCTACTCATGAACTCATCTTTAAGGCTTTGAAACAATGTTTTAGCAACACCTTCAAACGTTTTCAAGGCGATATTACCAGCAAAACCATCACATACCACAATGTCTGCTGGACTACTCATCAAATCTCGGGCTTCCATGTTTCCTATAAAATGCAAGTCCGTTTTTTTAATTTTTGCAAAGGCTTCTTTCACCAACTTATTACCTTTAGCATCTTCAGTGCCGACATTAAGCAGTGCTACAGAAGGATTTCTACGTTTCAAAAGGTGGGTCACATAAATGCTCCCCATTAAGGCGTAGTTTAAAAGGTCTTCACTTGTAGAATCCATATTGGCACCAACATCTAACATAACTAAATCTTTACGTTCCCCATACAATACTGGCATGACGACTGCTAGAGCTGGACGTCTAATAGCAGGCAATCGACCAAGAATCAATAGTCCTGCCGTTAAAACAGCCCCCGTACTACCTGCTGATATGAAAGCATCCGCTTTCCCATCTCGCACAGCCGTAGCCGCCATGACAAGAGAAGAATGCCTCTCTCGCCGAACTGCTAGTGCCGAATTATCATTATTACTGATGAGATCAGGTGCATTAATAACGACGCAACGCTGATCTTGTGGGAGTCCTAAACGCTTAGTTATAGTAGTAATTTCTTCCTGCGGCCCATACAATTGCAATTCAAGATTCTTATTCACTTTCAATGCTGCAAGTGCTCCGGCAATTAACACTTCTGGCCCACCATCAGCACCTAAACAATCAATGGCTATCTTTGTCATATAAATACTCCTCTTGCTTTTGCTTTGTTTGAGATTAATATCATCATCTATTGTACCAGAAAAAATCGCACAGTGCAGTATAATCGACCAGATATCTAATGGCTAAGCTGATTATCGTTTAGATTGACCTGGAAGGTAAATTAAAGCCCCTAGTGAAAACCGGCTGTCTTATGACAACCGGTTAATTTCTTTTATTCAACTTCGATTACTTGTTTACCTTTGTAGTAGCCACAAGATGGGCAAATACGGTGTGGTAATTTAAGCTCATGACACTCTGGACACTCTGATAATTGTTTAACATTTAGTTTCCAATGTGAACGTCCCATACGGGTGTTGGCACGTGATTTTTTCTGCTTAGGTACTGCCATTCTTTACACCTCCCCTTTGTCTTCTTTATTGAAGACAATTTTCTTAAGACTAGACCATCGCGGATCTATTTGCTCGTTATTGCATTGACATTGAGTGTGATTCAGGTTTTCACCGCATACTGGGCAAAGACCTTTACAGTCATCAGAACATAATGTTTGCATTTCCGTGTTCTCAATTAATAGCTGTCGTGCTAATTCATACACGTTAAAGGTATTATTTTGAAAGTCAATCACACCCATTTGCAGGGTTTCATCATCAACTTCCCAACTCTTGCCTGACTCAGCTAAGACGATATAGTGTTCCAATGTCAAATCTCTTGTTATAATATCTAAGCATCTAGTGCATACAAGATCAATCTTACACTGTAAGGTAGTATTGATCGCAACACCATACTCAGTATACTCCAGAGTGACGTTTGCATCAACTTTGGCATTAATTCCATCTTGATTAATAGGGAAATATAATTGATATCCCTCAGTTTCACCAAATTTCAACCTAATACTTATCATTGTATTCACAACATCACACTCCGGCATTATACTTTTATCTATGAAACTCGTCAAGCGATTACTATAAGTTTTCGATAATGCTCTTTGTATCGCGAGCAATCATCAATTCTTCATTGGTTGGGATTACTAAAACGCGAACCTTTGAATCAGGTGTCGTGATATCAATTTCTTTACCACGCATATTATTCAAAGCAGGATCAATTTCAATTCCCAGATAGGTTAATGAGTCACAAACCAATTGTCTAATATGAGGACTGTTTTCACCAATACCTGCTGTGAAAACAATGGCATCGGCACCATCAATTGCCGCAACATAAGCGCCAATATATTTGCGAACGCGGTAAGCGAAGATATTTAAGGCCGCTTGTGCTCTAAGATTCCCTTCATGGGCAGCATCTTCCAAAACGCGGAAGTCATTGCTCACACCGGAAATTCCCAAAACACCAGACTTCTTATTCATGACCACATTGACACCATCCACGTCTAAACCTTCTTTTTCCATAAGGAAAGGAACAATAGCGGGATCAATATCACCACAACGTGTGCCCATAACAAGACCCTCTAAAGGCGTAAAGCCCATGCTGGTATCAAAAGACAAACCATTCTTAACGGCTGTTATACTCGCACCGTTTCCTAAGTGACAAGTAATAACATTGGTTTCAGAGACATCTTTTCCGAGCATTTCAGCAGCACGACTCGTAACATATTTATGTGAAGTTCCGTGGAAACCGTAGCGACGCATACCGTACTTTTCATAATACTCATAAGGAAGACCATATAAGTAGGTCATGGCTGGCATCGTTTGGTGGAACGCCGTGTCGAATACACCAACGTGTTTAACGTGAGGCATCAACGCTTCGCAAGCTTCAATACCTGTAATATTTGGAGGATTGTGCAGTGGGGCTAATTCGATGCATTCCCGTAAAGCCTCTTTTACTTCTTGTGTAATTAATACTGAACTCGCAAATTTTTCACCAGCATGTACAACGCGATGGCCTACAGCATCAATTTCATTCAAATCATTGATGACTCCATTCTCACTGTCCGCCAAAGCGGCAAAAACCAGTTTGATTCCATCACTATGATTCTTAATGACATGCTCTACTTCCGAACTAAATCCAGTATGAGACTTAAACTTAATAAATGAACCTTCAGCACCAATTTTCTCTACATTACCCTTGGCTAAAACAGATTCATCACTCATATCAAACAGCTGATACTTTAGTGACGAGCTGCCACAGTTAATAACCAGTATATTCATTGGGTATCCTCCTTCTTTATCTTAATCAGTCTACTTATTGATATAAATCATAAAGTATGCCATGATTACAACAGAACAATTATAACCAATCTATAAAGGTGAGTCAATATGAACATTACAGGGATAATAGCAGAATATAACCCTTTTCACAATGGACATCTCTATCATATCCAAAAAACGAGAGAACTTACCTCTCCTGATCTACTTATTGTGATCATGAGTGGTTCCTTTGTGCAACGTGGCGAACCGAGTGTGATTGACAAATGGGCACGTACAGAAATGGCACTCCAGGGTGGTGCCGATTTAGTTTTAGAATTACCTGTCGTATACAGTTGCAACAGTGCCCCTCAATTTGCTTATGGATCAATACTGGCTTTAGAGGCAGCCCATGCTCAAAATTTTGTGTGTGGTGCAGAGAATACCAACTTACCCTTGCTGAAACAGATTGCAGAGCTCAGTTTAGCAGAACCAGCTTCTTATAAACAATCTTTGCACGCCTATTTAGATCAGGGAAACTCTTTTGCACGTGCCCACGCAGAGGCGCTCAAAGCACTCATTCCAGCGGCCACTGACGTGATTCAAGGATCGAATAATATCTTAGCTATCAATTATTTGATGGCTTGTTCCCAATTAGACAGCTCACTCAAACCGATTTTAATTCAGCGTCAAGGCAATAGTTATCATGATCCCCACCCAACAAGTGACTTCGCCAGTGCGACTGCCATCCGCCATAGTATGCCTGCAATTGATCAAGTGAGCCATGCACTTCCCTCATTCAGTTACGAAATCCTCAAGGAAGCGCTTGATCAAGGTCGCGCGCCGATTCTTCTCACCGCTTTTGAACAGGTTATACTTGGTTTCTTAAGACGCACGACACGAGCAAGGCTCGCAAAGTTCCCTGATATGGAAATCGGCTTACCTGAATTACTCATAAATACGGGTCATCGCACCGCCACACTGGCTGAACTGATTGAAAATTGTACCTCATCACGCTATCCGCGAACACGCATTCAAAGAACCTTGATCCGTATGCTATTAAATATCGAAAGTGATTTAGATCAACAGGCCAAACAGCTGAGGCAAATCCCCTACCTGCGTGTTCTCGGTTTGCGACAGGCAAAATCTAGCCTTTATAAACAGTGGCGCACGACGATTGAGGTGCCTCTAATCGAACGTCCTGCACGCTTCAATCCTACAGAAGAACTGACGCAGAAAATGTGGGATTTAGATCTGCGCAGTACCGAAATGTATCGTTTGGCTTTGCCAAGATCCCCCTCGTCGCAAAAACGCGACTATACGCAACACCTCATCATCGTTTAAGACTGTAAAACAAAAGGACCCCGTTCCTTATAAAGAATGGGGTCCTTTATTTCAACTTCTTATTCGATCATCGTTCGTAAATATGCGAGTGCCTCATCGACGGTCGCTACAGGTACTAAAGTCATACCCTCGTATTTTGATTCAGCCAATTCAATTTCTTCGACATTGCCAACTGGTAAGAAGAAGACCTCTATATCCGCTCTATGGGCCGTAATAATTTTTTGATTGATTCCACCAATATTGCCCACTGTACCATCAGCGGCAATCGTTCCCGTTCCCCCGATTTGCTGACCACCCGTCAGATCCTCTTCAATCAGACTATTTAAAACTTCTAAAGTGAGCATTAAACCAGCGGATGGGCCTGTAATATTGCCCGTTTCGATATCAATTGCATAATCGTCCATAAAATCCACACTGTGATGGTCGTTAATCAGAGAAACCCCTAAGAATCCCCGACCTTCAACGCTTGGGTGAACCGCCATGATTACTTGCACGGTTTGAACATCATCATCCCGTTTAAACTCAATCTTAACTTCATCGCCGGGTTGATAAGATCTCAGTTTTGTTACCGCATCGGCTACACTTGACAATTTCTCATCGTCAATAGCTAAAATGATATCATTTGCTTTGAGTACTCCGTAGGCGGGTGTATCTGGAACCGTTCTTAAAACAGTTATTTCACCCATAACTTCCACATAATCAATGTCCAGTATTCTCGCAACAGCTAACTTGGCATTGTTATGACTCTCTGCCATCTGAAACTGAGAGTAATGAAGATACTCATCATTGTCCCAACCGATGGGCAAAACGGATTCTGCGGGTAAAACTCTCACATTGGGATTTAACTTCCCATAGAAATAAACTGGATAATTAGCCTTGGTCATTAAGACCGTCGTCATGTGAAAAGCAGTTTCTGGCTCATATAATCCCCCACTCACCACGTCACCTAAAGACTTCGCCTCTCCAGGAAACATACAATAGTAGCCCGATGGAATCCAAGCGATACTAATAGCCATGATAATAATAAGCATATATTTTAAAATATTTTTGCGTTTCATAATACCCTCCAAGGACATTCATTACTGATATATTCTATCACAACTCTTAATATTTACCCAATATATATCAATAATTGACTAGTCTTAGAAATGGATTAGCCTCTCAAAACATAATTTACTTTATTACCTCACATCTATGCTACAAACCGCCAAATTATCATCGAATCTGACTATAATTAATGATATAATATTCTTATAGTGATTAAAAAGGAGGATAAATAATGTATTTCTCAAAACCAGGCAATTATACGGCAGAAGTCGCAGAGCTCGTCAGTAAATATGCTAAAGATCATGCTATAAATCATGTTGTCGTTGCCTCGAATAGTGGCACAACCGCACAAGCATTCCTTAATAATGATTACCATGTCGTCTGTGTCACACACCAAGTCGGTTTTCGATCACCAGGTCAAGACGAAATGGCTCCTGAAATGCGCGAGAACCTCAAAGCGGTCGGTGTTGATGTCCTAACAACTACTCATTTAATGGGTGGACTCGAACGTGCTGCACTTCGTAAAAATGGTGGCAATGGGATTCAAAGCATCACGGCATCTACCTTAAGAATGTTTGGCCAAGGCACCAAAGTATGTTTAGAAATCGCCTGTATGGCTTTAGATGCTGGGTTGATTCCCTTTGGTGAAGATATTCTAGTGGTAGGCGGAACAGGTCGTGGCGCTGATACCGCCTGGGTCATTCAACCTGCTCACTCGCATACTTTTTATGAATCCAAAGTCAAACAGCTCATTTGCAAGCCTTTATAAACACCTTAGCAGATCAATCAAATTTCGACACATCGATTAAAGGAGGAAACCGCTTCTACTGGCGGTAAAACTAATGGAATTTACAAAACTAAAATTTGACAAGTACATGCTTTACGACGAACTAACCGCCACCCTCAACGCTTGGGTCCAGGAATTTCCTAATTTCATCAAAGTGGAATCTGCAGGCAAATCCTACGAAGGCCGCGATGTATGGGGCGTCACGGTAACTAATTTAGCAACGGGAACCCCAGAATCAAAGCCAGCGATGTATATCGATGGTAATATCCATGCTGGTGAAGTAACGGGCTCCATGGCCAATTTACATCTAATCTACACGTTACTCACATCAGATGATCCCAAAGTGAAAAAGTTGCGTGATACCCGTACCTATTATGTAATCCCCCGTGTTAACCCTGATGGTGCAGAATTGTATCTAACAACACCTACTTATTTACGTTCTAGTGTTCGTCCTTTCCCAGACTTCCGTAAAGATGAAGACCCTGCAGGTTTACATCAGCAAGATATCAACGGTGATGGTCGAATCCAACTCATGCGCATACGCAATGATCAACATGGCGCTTGGAAAATAAGCGGTGAAGACAATCGAATGATGGTCGAACGCACTCCATTTGATCTAGATGGACCTTTTTACAATATTTACTCCGAAGGTGTTCTTTTTGATGATAAAGGTCAACTCGCAACAGAGGTTAAATACCCCTATCAGGCGGTTCCTACAAAGTATGGTTTAGATCTCAATCGCAACTTCCCAGCAGGCTACAGCCCTCATACACCAGGATCCGGACCTTTTCCTTTATCAGAAAATGAAACGCGTAATCAAGTAGAATTCATCAATAAACACCCCAATATTGGTGGCGCATTACTCTATCATACGACGGGTGGCATTCTCTTTCGCCCCCATAGCACCATTAACGACAAGGACTTCCCTAAAGCCGATATTGCCATGTATCATACACTAGCTGATATTGGGACTCAAACAACCGGATACCCTGAGGTCTGTTGCTACGGTGATATTTGGTCTGGTGTTTTAGATGACTGGTTATTTGAGTATCGCGGCGTATTTGCCTTTACACCCGAATTGTGGGATGCCGTTGGCAGAGCCGCCCCTGAAATGAAAAAAGCAAGCCTCGAAAAGCTCTCAAAAGAAGATGCCAATAAACTTGAACTAAAACTATTAGAGTGGAATGATCGCGAACTTGCCGGCAATGGATTTAGTAATTGGCAAGAATTCGATCATCCCCAGCTGGGTAAAGTTGAGATTGGTGGTTGGAAGTCAAAAGAATGCCGCCAGAACCCACCTTTCAATTTCTTGGAGCAAGAATGCTACCGCCTCACCCAGTTTGCTATCGGCTATGGTCTATCTTTACCAGAAGCTCATATTGATGCTGTTGAAGTGGGACACATCAGTGATCAGGTCTACCATATCGAAGCCGTTGTTTCGAATCATGGGTTCATGTCCACGAATATCAGTGAACAAGCAATCAAGCAAAAGGCCGTGCGTCCTGATCTCGTGCGAATCCAAATCGCTGATGATGCAATCCTTCTCAATGGCGAGAGACAAACGGAGTTAGGCTACCTACAGGGCTATTCTGCTGGCCAACAATCACGCTATTACCGTTTTGGTGATGCCGCAGTAAGTGCTAAACGGCTAAAATGGACGGTTCAATTGCCTGCGGGTTGCAATCCTGAGGTGCAAATTCAGCTCATCTCTGCTCGTGGTGGCAGTGAAACCAAAACAATTCAACTTTCATAGATTCATTCACAATTCACTAAAATCAGGGTGGCCTTTGCCGCTCTGATTTTTCAATAATGGTTCTACTTAGAGTCATCCATAAGTATTGTTTATTACAGGCATTAACTATTCTATTTTTGTCAAACAGCCACTAATGGTCTATCATTAAGGATGTACACTAAGGGGTGATGATCATCTTTAAGAAATTAACCGCTGATGCCTATGCAGATTTACAACCTTATCTTAAGAAATCAGCTTATCGGCTGTGTGAATATAATTTCAATAACCTACTGATGTGGAGTTTTAGTGAAGCCTATTATTACTATAAAGAAGCGGATTTTGCCCTCGTTATCAGTAATGGGGACGCCCCCTATGCACTAATGCCGCTGTGTGAAGCGCAACATTATCTTAAAGCCTATACTTTTTTAAAAACGTATTATGAGCAATACAATCAAAAAGTAAAGTTTTCTTATGTCAACGATGCTTTTCAACAATTCTTCGCTAGAGAATTTGGTCAAAAGGTTTCAGTAGCAGCAAATAGAGATTACTATGATTACCTATACTTAGCAAAAGAGCAAAGGGAACTGCGCGGCAAGAAATTTGATAAAATACGAAACCATATTAACCGCTTTTCTAAAAAATATAAAAAGGCCTATCGCTATGCTGAATTACAACCCCAAGATTTTGCTGCTGTTCATGATCTGCTACACCGCTGGTCTGAACAGAGGGGGGCCGTTGAGTCGGAACAACTTAACCTTTATAATGAAGATCTGGGGATCAACGAGCTGCTAGCGCATTATGCTGACCTCCAATATAAAATAGGCGGAATCTGGATCCAAAACGAACTCATTGCTTTTACCATTGGCAGCTATTTACTACCCAATACCGTGCAAATCAGTGTTGAAAAAGGTGATATCCGCTACCGAGGGGTCTATCAACTCTTACAAAATGAGTTTCTTAAGAAGACCTTTCCAGATGCCATTTACGTCAATCGTGAGGATGATGCGGGTATTGAAAACCTACGAGCTAACAAGCTTTCTTCTAAACCGATTGAACTCATCGCCAAGTATAGTATCACTTTTAGTGAATAAATAAGGACGTGATCAAATGGAATTTCGTTTAGCTCAACATTATGAAACTTCGCCGATTAGACGACTGTGGGAACAAAGTTTTGATGACACTCCCGAATATATTGATTATTTTTTTACAACCTTTTATCAACCCCAGAACACGGTAGTTGCCTCAAACGAGCAAGGCAAAATTGTATTTGCTGCCCACTTAACACAGCATCAGCTTTTAGTGCAGAATCAATCCCTGCCGATTAGTTATATTGTTGGCGTTGTAACTGCACCAGAAGAACGTGGTAAAGGTATTATGCGTCAAGCGATGGCCTACATATTTAATAATATCGCAGCGCGACAACAAGTATTCTCAATGATGATGGCCATCGATTCTCGCCTCTATGACAGATATGGTTATCGTTTCATTTCCGACATGTCTTTTTATGAAATCGATACCCAATTACTGAAACGTCCCCCTAATCTGTTAAGAATGCGCCCAGCGTCTCTTTCCGATTGTCAAGCACTAAGTAATCTCTACCATGAAACTCATCAAAATCAGCATATGGTTATTGAACGTCATCCAGCACATTTTCAGAGGCTACTTCAAGAGTATAAAACTGATCATGCAACAATGTTCGTGGTTGAAAACGCAAACGCTCAGTTGTCCGGCTACCTGGTCTATTCAAGCAATCACCAAACTTTAAATATTAGTGAATGGGCCTATCAAACCGATCAGGCCTTAGATTCACTTTTAAATTTCTGCTATCACCATAATATGCAATTACCCAAAACAACCTTAATCACAACACCAGATGACCCAATCAAACATTTACTTCACTATTGGAAGAAGGTCCCAATCGTTCAGAACATCGTAAAACCTTTTATGCTCGGTCGAATACACGATGTTGAAAACTTGTTTTTACACATCGGATTCCCCGTCGGTCAACCATTTGATCCTTTAGATATTAAAATCATAGATCCAAACATCCCTAAAAATGATCGTGTATTTTGTTTTGCAGAACGAGACAGCGTTTTAACCGTTAAACCCACCGCCTCTAAGCCTCAATTGACTATGTCAATTCATACTTTGACTCAACTCGTACCGGGTTATATGGATGGATCACAAGCAAACCAGTTAAATCTAATCCATAAAGAGCAAGACTATCCAGCAGATCAGTTCATTAAGCTCTTCCCATTACACACCAATTTTTTGAATGAATATAACTAGATAATCAAAAATACATAAAACAAAAAACGACTTGAGCTAAGTCGTTTTTTTATTAAACAATAAATCATTCTTTAACCGTAATCGTTCAGAATGTGCTGACGCGATTCGCACACATTAATCAGATTTGCAAATTATGCGTAAAGGTCAAGTAATAATGCGAAATTTATTGCGAGCAATTTCTTAAAATTACAGTGAAGAATATTGAAGAATATCCACCTATAAGCACCTATAATCGTATCAGAAACTGGCCATTACACGCAACTTAGCACAACTTTTCGCCTATTTTACTAATAAACTTATCCACAACTTAACACATATCAGAAATTTGAGTGCTCATTTTAAGGAGAAATCGACTGAATTATTCCTGTTTTAAGCGGTGCATCCTTCACTTATCTAGCTATTATCTACAGAATGCTGTTCTGCGATAGTTTTTTCCACAGATTTTAGTGATTCAGCGCCAGAACCATCTGAATCATAAGTTCAACCGCTAATGGCATCGCCTCTTCAGCAAAATCAAAGTTCGCAGTGTGATGTGCCCAGCCTCCAAGGTCTGCTCCAATATCGATATACGAGACTTTTCCACCCCTGTTTTGAACGGCTTCCATCATGTAAGTGAAGTCCTCGCTACCTAGACTATTGTCAGGTTCTGGCACGATTTCTTCAAAAATCGCGTGTTTTTGCGCAATTTTCACGATAGTATTAACTAGGCTTAGGTCTGAAAAACCGCTCTTAGCGGCTCCTACTTCCTTCACCGCAAGCTTACATTCATACATATCTGCGGATTTCTGCAATATTTGAACGGCTTTCTGATACATATAGTCGTTCAGTTCTGTTGTTACACCACGTGTTTCAATCGCTAAGTCTGCCTGAGGAGCGATTACATTGCGTCCTGTACCTGCATCGAGTTGTCCTATATTTATTCGGGTAGCTCCCCCACTGTGTCGCGGTATAGCGTATAAATTGAGAACTGCAGTTGCGGCCGCCACTAGTGCATTTTTTCCTCGTTCAGGTGAACCACCTGCATGTGATGGAGCACCTACAAAAGTAGCATCAAATTTCGTAGTAGCTAAAAAGTCAGATCTACCTCCAGCCATATAATTTAATGGCTTACCACTAATTAGATGCATCCCAAGTAGATAGTCAACATCTGCAAGCAATCCTTTGCTAACAAGTGATTTGGCTCCTCGAACCCCCTCTTCAGCTGCTTGGAAGATAATTCGAATATTGCCACGTAATTGGCTTTTATAGTTCATTAACAATTGTGCAACTGCCATACCGATAGCAGCATGACCATCATGGGCACAAGCATGGGAGGCATGGCTGTTCAACGATTTGAAGCCTTCCTGCTGAGGACGATGGTCGACATGATCGGTTTCATTTACATAAAGGGCATCGATATCGAAACGAAGCGTTGTTACAGGGCCTGCACCACAATTCAATGTGGCTATTACTCCCGTAAACCCGCCCCGCATGCGAGGCAGGTATTTCTCAATTGCTCCTTGCTCCAATGCCTTTTGATAATTATCTTCAAGGAACTGTTCTGAGGGCATCCCCATACGGTCTGCAGCCACATGAATATCTTGCCCCATAGTGATCTCGTAACCAAGCTTCTCTAAATGATCAGCAATAATTGAGGTTGTTCGAAATTCTGTCCATGAAACCTCTGCATGCTTATGAAAGTCACGTCGCCACAGAATCATTTGCGGATAAAGCGCCTGTACCTCTTTTTTAATCTCCATATTTTTACCTCCTAAAAATAGTGGCGGGCTTTTATACCCGCCATTTAACTATTATTACAACAAATTTAGAATATTTTGATGCTATTTGAGAATATCCAATGCCATCAAGGTAAACATTTGAACACCATTGATTAATGCAGCTTCATCAATATCAAATTCAGCCACATGGTGCGCCCAGCCACCCATATCGGCGCCGATTCCCATGAAAGTCGCCTGTCCACCATTCTCCTGAACCCGAGTCATCATATAGGTATAATCTTCACTGCCGCCGCCTTTACCAGGAAGTGCTGTGATGTTATTGAACAAACCGCTTTTTTCAGCTACAACTCCGACACGATCGGCTAATACTTGATCACTCTTAGCGCTCTGTGCTTCACCCATTGCTTTAATTTCGAGCTTGCAGTCGTGCATTGCAGCGGCATTTTCTAGGATTCGAATCGCATAATCATACATATATTTGCTCAAATCCGTTGTTTGGCCTCGTGTTTCAACCGCTAGATGAGCGGATGGTGCAATGACATTACGGCCGGTTCCAGCATTGAGTCGACCGACGTTGATGCGCGTAGGACCACCGCTATGGCGTGGAATCGAATAGAGATTTAATACAGCAGTTGAAGCGGCAACAATCGCATTTTTGCCGCGCTCAGGTGATCCACCAGCATGGGATGGCGCACCGGTTATGAAAGCATCAAACTTATTCGTTGCTAAGAAGTTTCCACGCCCACAGGCAAAACTACCCAATGGCGTGCCGCTCCCGAGATGAGAGCCAAACATAAAGTCAACATCATCGAGAAGACCCTTTGTGACAACGGATTTAGCGCCTCTAACGCCTTCTTCTGCGGGTTGGAAGACCAGTTTCACTGTTCCATGTAAATGTTCTTTGAGTTCACTCAGTAAAATGGCAACACCCATACCCATTGATGCATGTCCATCATGGCCGCAAGAATGCATGGCTTCATCATTTACGGAATTATAACCCTCTTTTACAGCATAACGCTCAGGATCGTCGCTTTCTTTCATATCAACGGCATCAATGTCAAAACGCATACCGACAACAGGGCCTTCGCCGCAACGTAGGATCCCTACAACACCCGTATGGCCGCCACGCATCGGTGGCAGATATTCCATTAAGGCGCCTTGTTTGATGGCTCTCTGGTAATGACGCTCAAGTACTTCCTCTGATGGAAGACCCATGCGATCTTCTGCCTTTGTCACGTCATCCCCAATCAAAACTTCATAGCCAAGTTTGGTTAAATGATCTGCAATAATGGTAGATGTTCGATACTCTGTCCAGCCTGCTTCTGCATACTTGTGGAAGTCACGCCGCCACCCAATAACCTGCTCTTCGATTTGTTTCGCTAGTTCATTCACTTTTTGGTACATTATTCTGTCCTCCTCTTATTTTGCAACTGAATTGCCAGCCACATAACCTGTACTAAAAGCCGCTTGGAGATTAAATCCCCCTGTTTTGCCGTTTATGTTCAAAATTTCACCACAGAAGTAAAGGCCATTATATATTTTAGACTGCATCGTGCGTGCCTCAATCTCCGTCAAATCGACTCCACCATAGGTGAGCATGGCTTCATCAAAACCTCTTACCGTACGTACATCATAGGATTGTTTCTTAATCATACCGATAACATCCTGCAGTTCGCCAGTCGTTACTTGATTCAGCTCTTTATCTTTTTCCTCAAGCACTTGTGAGCTAATATATTTAGCCATGCGTTGAGGGATTAATTCACCCAAGACCGTTCTTAGCATCTTGCGCCCGCTCTCTTGATGCAATTCCCTAAACAATCCCCTCAAGGCCTCTTCATCCGCCTTGGGTAACAGATCAATTTCTACACAAAATTCATTAAACTCGTGGTTAGCCATAGATCGACTAAGATTGAGAATCACGGGACCACTGAGTCCATAGTGGGTAAATAAAATATCCCCGACCTGACGTTCAAACATCTTGCCTGTTGACTTAAATTTTATTGTCACGACAGCATCTTTGATACTAAGTCCTTGTAAGTGACTAGGCAACGCATCAAGGACCAAACCGCTAAGCGCTGGTTTCAGGGGTTGAAGATGATGACCAAACTGCTCTGCCCAGCTGTAGCCGTCGCCCGTGGAACCCGTCTGGGGATAGCTCTTCCCTCCCGTCGCTAGGATGACATTCTTAGTATAAAGTGTCTGATCCGCGAGTTTAACACGAAATTGGCCACTCATATCAATTTGAATTTCATCACAAGCGGCATCTAAAAAGACTGTAAGGCCCTCTGCATTCAACTCACTCTGCAAAAACGCTAATATGGTTGCTGATTTTTGCGACTTTGGAAAAACACGTTCTCCCTCAGCAATGAGCTCAACGCCCCGATCTTCAAAAAAATCCATTAGATCATAATTATTAAACTGCGAGAAAGCGCTGTATAGGAATCTGCCATTGGGTGAATAGGCCGCTATAAAAGCATCCTGATTCGCAATTGAGGTCAGATTGCAACGACCATTGCCTGTAAGTAACAGTTTGCGCCCAAGATGCGGGTTTTTCTCTAGCAAACAAACCTCTAAACCACGTTGTGCAGCCCTAATCGCCGCCATCATACCGGCAGGTCCACCGCCAATTACGACAACATCAAATTCCATCTTACTCTGTCCAGAAATTAAAGCCCTGCTTGCGGAAAAACTCAAACATGGGGGCATTGCGACCACGCTGACGCACTGGATTATAGTGGTGGCCTAAACGGAATTGCGCACGATTAATCCCCTGCTGCTCTTCAATCCGTGCCACAACTTCTAGCGCGTAATCTTCACCGTTCACATCTTTCGCGACTTCATAGAGATTCTTTTTATAACGCTCTAAGGCTTCCCCCTGCAAAGGTTGTAGCCAATTAAGATATTTACCTTCCACGATCAGGTTTTTAACATCCTCATCAGACATGGTTTGATACATCTCATCGTGCACAATAACATCGGCGCCAAACTTCTTACGCAAATGA
This sequence comes from uncultured Clostridiaceae bacterium, assembly GCA_964625175.1. Taxonomy (GTDB): domain Bacteria; phylum Bacillota; class UBA994; order PWPR01; family PWPR01; genus CAZVAO01. Next base: position 8,212 of record CAZVAO010000007.1, on the reverse strand, counting down.
CCCTGTAGGTGGCCTTCATCATGCTGATTCAACGGATAGCCGTGACAGCTCATTAAAACGGGGATCGTCATCTTGGGTAAGTTTAGTATTTCTTGTAATTGTTCGTAGTAATAATTGACTGTTCCAATATAGACGCTTCCGACATCGAGCAGTGTAGCGGCACATTCAATGCTTTGGGCCACACACATGACATCTTCCATCGCGATAATGAAGTCTGTAAAGGCATTTTGACGGCCAAAAGGTGCTTTTTGAACCTGTGTCCAGCGCTCTAAACGATAATAATCGACCAGATAGATGAATAAAACGTCAGCGTCGCCAATGAAGCCTTGTTTACATAAATTCTTTATGGCCTCTTTACGATCGGGATCACGCACCATCACGATACTGACGGGCTGCAAATTACCCCCACTGGCTGCATTAATGCCAACTTCAATGATCTCGTTAAGCACATCATCTGCAATGTGTTCAGGCTTGAATTGCCTACAACTGTAACGATTTTTAAGAACATTTAGGGCCTCTTGTACGTTAGGATTTATCATAAATTACTCCTTTTTACCACAGGTACATACATAAACTGTAAATCGTTCCTCGCCATCTAAGCCGAGCAAAGCATTCAAATCATCATCGTCAAACGCGGCGATGCCACAACAGCCACTGTCGACAACATCTGCAGCTAAATAGAGATTTTGGCAGACATGACCCGCATCCAAATGGAAATAGCGGTAGCCACGCTCGCCATAACGCCAATAAGTACGGTAGCGCACAGCCGTCCAGATAAAGGTCACGCCACAATTTTTCACCATGGCCTGTTGGTGGCAAGCGGCTGTAATCAATTCAGCCATATCCTCTGCTAGGTTAATTTCTTCCAACTTATGCTCAAAGGCTAAGAAACGATAGAGACCTGGCTTAATTCCTTCTACGCGATTAATTAGTAAGTAGGTTTCAAAAGGATGACGCGAGCCGGCAGAAGGAACAGTGCGAAGCGTTGCAGGTCGCTTGGTAACCTCTTTTATGCCTTGGGTCACCCAAAGTAAATAAGAGAGTTCCTCTTGTGTCAGAGGCTTGTCTGCATATTTACGTACACTGACGCGATTATTAATGATTTCGGTAATGTCGCGCATTGGCATCGTGATTTTACGTGGATCGGGTAAATCAAGAATCGTGTGACTAGGATCATCAGGCCCCAAATAGAGCGGTGGCTGCGGTAATTTCTTAACCTGGTCGGATGTGTCTAAAAAGCGGTATTTGGTTTCGTGCATAAATCTTTTGCCTTGGTCTTTAATAATCATAGTTCTACCTCCATGTTGTATACAGTATATTTACACGTCAATAAAAAAAATCCTGCATGAATAATCATACAGGATTACTTTTTTAGAGTTTTTATTATAAAGTCACATCAAATTTGATGTTTTCCTTAGCCCAAGCACAGACAGCCTCTAAAGGAATTAATTCGGCCTCTGCGTTATTTCGCCATTTAATCTCAGCCTTGCCTTCCGCTAAAGTTCGCTTACCTATCACAATTCTCAGGGGAATTCCGATTAAATCGAGATCATTGAACTTTACGCCATTGCGCAGTTTACGATCGTCGAATAGCGTCTCGATGCCCTGTTTGGCCAAGTCGTCTGCAATCTTCTCTGCAACTTCAAAAACCTCTTCACCCTCTTTACCCATGGGCACAACCACTACATGGTAAGGAGCAATATTCATGGGCCAGATAATGCCATTCTCATCATTATACTCTTCAACCGCACAGGCGGCGAGTCGTCCAACCCCGATCCCATAGCTCCCCATGATAATGGGATGCCGTTCACCCTTATCATCAGAGTAATAGGCTTGAAGACTTTCTGAGTAACGGGTTCCCAGTTTAAAGATGTTTCCAACTTCAACACCGCGCGTGATTTCCAAAGGCGCTTGGCACATAGCACAGAGCGAATCTTCTTGCACTTCGATTACGTCGGCAATGAGATCCGCTTCATAGTCGCGGCCGTAATTCACATTGAGCACATGGTAACCTTCTTTATTGGCTCCTGCAATCATATTACGACACTCAACCAGTCCATCATCCACAATAACCTTAATATTTTGCTGACCGATGGGTGATACAAAACCTGGAATCAAACCGACAGCGAGCGCTTCATCCGTTGTAGCAGGACGGAACTTAGCGGTTTTTAGTGCCCCTGCGAGTTTAACTTCATTTAACATCATATCGCCACGCAAGCTAATCAAGACAATTTCATCCTCGATTTTATAAATCAAGGTTTTAATGGTTTGATCATGCTTAATATCGAGGAGCTCAGATAGTACAGCTATTTCTTTAGCATCAGGCGTCGCAACTTCTTCGAGGCTAGCCATGTCTTGGTCTTCGTTGATGATGGTCTTATGCTGAACGGCGACCTCCATATTGGCTGCATAACCGCAGTCTGGACAAATAACGAGTCGATCTTCACCGATTGGGGTCACATACATGTATTCGTGCGACTCTTTGCCACCCATTACCCCATTGTCGCCAGCAACACGCACAACTTGCGGTAGACCAGCACGTCGGTAAATATTAAAATAAGCCTCAGAGATATCTGTGTAAAAAGCATCTAAGCCCGCTTCATCGGTATTAAAACTATAGGCATCTTTCATCACGAATTCGCGCACACGGATCAGCCCACCACGCGCCCGTCGCTCATCGCGGAACTTAGTTTGCATATGGTACATATATTGTGGTAGTTGCTTGTAACTATCAACAAAATTGCGAATAATATCGGTAATCACTTCCTCATGCGTCATTGCTAAGACCATATCGCGACCATTGCGGTCTTGAAACTTCATCATTTCAGCAATGTCCGCCTGAAAACGTCCACTCTCTTTCCAGAGATCCGCAGAATGCGTAACCGGCATATTCATCTCCTGACAATCAATCGCATCCATCTCTTCGCGCATTATCTGTTCGATTTTACGCAGCGTACGATAAAGCATCGGCATATAACTGTAAATCCCTGAGGCTAATTGCTTAATTAAACCGGCACGCATCATCAAAGCATGACTGCGCAGGTCTGCATCAGCAGGGGCCTCTCGAAAGGTCTTGATTAACATTTTTGACATTCGCAAAGCTTTTTGTTCTTTCACTGGTGCCACTCCCTTACTTTTTCTTTACATCTGTGCCATTTGGCGTATCGATTAATTCAAGCCCTTGGGCGTTGAAAAGATCTCTGATTTCATCGGCTCGCTTCCAGTTGCGCTCTTGGCGTGCCTGCAATCGTTCGGCGATGAGTTGCTCTTGTTCTTCACTTAAACGAATTGTTTCTGCTTCTGGTTTATACTCTAACAGGCCTAATGCCAAAACCTGATCAAACTCCATAAACAAACCCTCAACATCCTGACCACTGTGACTGCTGCGCGCCAGATCCCAGACTACCGACATGGCTTTGGGAATATTCAAATCGTCATTGATAGCCTCTTTGAAATCATTCCGATACTGGTTCATGACCGCTTCACTAATGGCTGGAGACTGCGCTTGCGTACGCTTGTAAACCGCAGCGCGAAGGCGATTTATCGCCGTTTGAGCGGCTTTGATCCCATCCCAAGTAAAGTTAAGCTGTTTGCGATAATGGGCATTCAGACACATATAACGATAGGCTGCAGGCTCGTAGCCACGCTCCATCAAATCGTCTAAACTGTAGACATTACCCAAACTCTTTGACATCTTACCTTTGTTAATCTGGATAAACTCAGAATGCATCCAATAATCGGCCGGAATTTGACCGCTATGACCGTAGGATTGGGCGATTTCGTTCTCATGGTGAATCGGAATGTGGTCTACCCCACCCGTGTGAATATCGAAACGCTCTCCCAAATATTTTAGCGAGATGGCTGAGCATTCGATATGCCAGCCCGGGTAACCTTTACCCCAGGGAGAATCCCATTGCTGCAGGTGCTCAGGCGCTGCTTTCTTCCAGATAGCAAAATCATAGGGATTGCGTTTTTCGGGATTAACTTCTACGCGAGCACCCGCTTGTTGGTTCTCGAGATCGAGTTTGCTTAAGCAACCATAGTCGGGGTACTTCTCAATATCAAAGTAGATCCCATCACTAATTTCATAGGCAAAGCCCTTATCGATCAATTCGGTGACGTAGGCAATCATCTCTGCGATTAAATCGGTTGCCTTCACATACATCGTTGGTGGTGTGATGCGCAAGCGATTGCAATCCTGCACATATAAATCCGTGTACTTCTGGGCAATCTCTTGTGGGGAAATATGCTCAATGCGAACGGCTACATCCATTTTATCCTCGCCATCGTCAGCATCTGAGACCAAGTGCCCGACATCGGTAATATTGATAATCTGTTTCACTTTAAAATCATTATATCGCAACACTTTACAGAGCGTATCCGCAAAAATATAGGCTCTTAGATTGCCGATATGCGCGCGTCCGTAGACCGTTGGGCCACAGGTATAAATGCCTGCCTTCCCCGGTTTTAGTGGTACAAAGCGCTCTTTGCTGCGTGATAAGGTATTATACAAAACAACGTCCATCATTTCACCTTCTAACTTCTTACATTAACCTTTATTTTAACGTGTTGACTAATTTTATACAAGTATTAGAACATTATTAATCATTTTTGCTTGTTACAGTCATGTGATTCTTATCATGCAAAACAGAATCGTGTGTTGCAAAGCGCAACAAGTAGGATCTTGACATCGAAATGTAGCTGAACGTGACTGGTCCATTCAGCGATTGTTAAACACATGGATATACGATTGTAAAAAGAGGCGCCCAAGTGCCGATAATGCCTTCCCATAATCTAAAAAGGCAAATGCGAGCAAAAATACGGTCAATAACAACCAATTTTAGCACAAAACTACGTTCCGCTGAAGCGGAACGTAGTTTATAAATACTCAGCATGATAGAATTTCAGAATTGTGGAGAGGTCAAGGCGCAAGCATGTTTGTGCAATGATAACGTACAGATTGTATGTCGGGCACTCAAACACCCGAGTTACGCAGCAATCTCCCTATTATAGAATTCTATTTGACTAGCTTGTTAAAGGTAGCAACCGCATCATTAACCGAACAATCGACACCCATTTCAATTAATATTGTGCCCATAATCTCAAGAGCGCGTGCTAATTGCTCTGGTTTGGTATTCCCCATATGTCCAATGCGGAACGCAACGCCTTTAAACTCACCCAAACCACCAGCTAAAACAAGACCTTGGTCATAGCAAGCTTTGCGGAAAGCAGCATCATCGAGACCCTCTGGGTAACGCACACAAGACATAGTTGAAGCGGCATCTTCATCGCTGGCAACTGCTTTCATACCATAAACGCCTAAAGCAGCACGCACGGCTTTGCCGTAACGACGATGGCGGGCATAACGGTTTGCTAATCCTTCTTCAAAGATGATTTCCATCGCTTTTTCATAAGCCCACATCATATTGGGTGATGGAGTTGCATAATAACGACTAGGATCGTTCATGATTGGAATCCAGCGCTCAATGTCCGCATAATAAGCGTTGATTGAACCAAGTGCTTTGCGTGCAGCTACAGCAGAAGCGGAGAAAGCCACAATAGCTAACCCTGGTGGCACGCCGATTGCCTTTTGACTGCCTGTTAAAACGACATCGATTTTAGCACCATTGCCATAATCCTTGCTCATGTCTTCTTCAATCCCTGCAGTCGCACAAACACCATCAAGGATAATTAATGCGCCACTTGCTTTGATCATAGGAACTAAAGTCTCTAAATCGGCCTCTACGCCAGTTGAAGTGTCGACGTGAGTAATTGTAACGGCCTTGTATTTTTTCACTGCTAGCTGTTGTTCTATGAGCTCTGGGCATACGCGCTGACCCCAAGGGGCGCTGATGACGTCCGCATTAATACCAAAGCTTTCAGCCAACTGCAGAAAACGATCGCCAAAATAGCCTTGGCTCAGAATCAAAATGCTCTCGCCCGGTGCTACCGTATTGACTAACGCCATTTCCATCGACAAGGTACCCGATCCATTGATGATAAAGACTTCACCATCGCATGAAAACATGTCACGTGTAAACTTTAAAGCATTTTTGAAAGAAGCTTGCATACGAGGGTCAACATGACTCACCGTATCACGACTTAAAGCTTCCAAAATTTCAGGCAATACAGGGGTTGGGCCAGGAATTAATAATAGTTCATTATTCATGTTATTTCTCCTTCTAATTAGATTACGCCAGCGGTCTCAAGAATCTTCTTGATAGCGACTTTGGCTTCTTCGCTGGCTGGGAGCATCGGTTTGCGGACTTCTCCACCGTTATACCCAAGCATCTCTAAAGCCGCTTTCAAACCACCGATACCAAATTGAGCCGTTACGGCCTTGTTTGGAGCGAGTAATTTGTGCTGTAGTTCCTTAGCTAATGCTAAATCACCAGCTTGGAACGCATCCACGAGTGCCACACACGTCTCAGGCATAATATTGGCAACTGCCAAAGTTCCGCCAACGGCGCCAACGGCAAAGGCTGGTAGCAAGAAGGAACCCGATCCAGCGAAGACACTGAATTCCTCATTCGTGGTTCCCGCACAGATTTCTGCAATCTGAACGATGTTCCCGCTACTGTCTTTGACACCGACAATATTCGGATGCTTCGCTAACTCAACCACTAGTCCACTATTCATATTGATTCCAGAATTGCCAGGCATGTTATAAAGCATAACAGGAAGTTTAACAGCATCAGCAACTGCGAGAAAATGGGCTTTAAGAGCCGCATCCTTCATCGCGCCTTTATAATAATACGGAGTTAGAATTAAAACGGCATCAGCTCCAACTTCGGCAACCTTATTGGATAGAATAATGGTTTCAGCCGTTGTTTCGCAGCCTGTTCCAGCGATCACTTTTTTATCGGCTGGCAAATTTTTGCGGACAAAGGCGACTAACTCAACTTTTTCTTGATGGCTAAGATAAGCGAATTCACCATTTGAACCGAGTACAACCACGCCACTCAATGGTGTTTTAGCCCACTTCTCTAGATTAGCCTTGAGAGAAGAATAGTCGATTTCGCCATTCTTAAATGGTGTAGGAATAGGTGCAAATATACCTTTTATCATTTTAACAGCTCCTTATTTAATATCACTGATAATTTTACCACTAAAATCCCTGCCATGCTAGACATTTATAACGACTTCATCAATTAACTTCGGCTATCAAAGGATTCAATTTAGCGTTCCTAATCAATTTACTAGCGACAATATTCGGTGCGATTTATAATTTCAAGTCATTCGGAATTGAATTCTCATTGAAGCATTTAATTATTCCATCAAATCGCTTATAATAGAGACAAACCTAAAAGGAGGACTCACATGAATACTCAAGATATTATGAATATTGCCTTAAAACTAGCGAATCTAAGCGAAATCCCAGGCGACTCGGCCATCCTGGTGCCTGGCGAAAATATCAAAAAGGTCTTAGTTGGTGTCGATATGGGAACAGCAGAAATTCTGCTCGCTAAAGAACTTGGCGTCGACTGCGTCATCGGACATCACCCCGTTGGTGGCACAGCCCGCACCGAATTTATCTCAGTTATGGACAACCAAATCACCCGCATGGTAAATGCCGGTGTTCCCATTAACAAGGCAGAAAAAGCCTTGGCCATTAAAAAGGGAAAAGTAGAGCGTGGCGGACATTCCAGAAACTACGATCAAGCTCACTCGGCTGCTCGCCTCCTTAACATGCCGCTCGTCAGCATCCACACCCCCACTGATCTCTTAGCGGAACGCACGGTTCAAGCCGCAATTGACAAAAAAGTTGCCGATCTGCCCAAGGCTAAAGTGCAAGACCTAATTGATGCCCTCATGGAAATGCCTGAATATCAGAAGACCCTATCAGGCCCTGTCGTTCGCGTCGGCAAAAATACCAGCTATGCTGGCAAACCTTATGTTCTGATGGCTGGTGGCACCGGTGGCGGCCCAGACGTTCTAAAATGCTACTTTGAAGCAGGAATCGGCACGCTAATCACCATGCACATGCCCGAAGAAGAAATCAAAGTGCTTAAAGAGCAGAACATTGGCAACGTATTGGTTGCGGGACACATGGCCAGCGACTCCGTCGGCATCAATGTCTTCCTCAAAGCCTTAGAAGACCAAGGCGTCGAAGTTATTCGCATGAGTGGCGTTGTTGATCCTAGCTAGTGTTTGAAATTTAATTTCTAATTAAACGTAGGGTCTCTTCATTTGAAGGGATCCTACTTATTTT